>JAVHOU010000222.1:3053-8701 GCA_036170275.1 Ignavibacteriaceae bacterium | reverse complement strand
CGATATTATTTGATACCTTTTTATCAAATAATATCGGAATCGTTAACTATTATTCTATTGGATTTTCTGCTTTTATAATCAATTCCGCTGTATCGCTCGGTTTAGCGGCTGATAAATTTATTGTGAATCATTATTTTGCTGCAGAAATTGCAAATGCATATACGTTTGCATGGGGATTGACGGCGCCAATTTTTTATATCGGTACGTTAATAGAAAAATATTTATTTGCAGAAAAAAAAACCGAAAAATCCAAGATATTAAAAAAAAGGATTCATTCTTGCTGTTACATTAGTTATGTGTTATTCAGCAGTAATATTATCAATTGTAAATTTTTATCCATCCCTGCTTCCATCATCTATTTCCAAAGAAATATTTCAGAATATTTTTCTTTTTATGATTACAGGATACTCGTTATATGTTATACTTCATTTTCCAATTAACACTTATCTGTTCAAAGTACTTGATGTAAAAAAACAAAAAACAATCTCGGTATACTTTACAGTAATAATTTTGTGCTTTATTCTTGTTTTTTATTATCTGATTAATTCAAAAACTTCCTTCTCCTACCAAATGCTTTTGATAACGGTATGGATATACATTTTTACACTACTGGCTGTTAAAACAATTATAATGTTCAGAAAGAAAAAATTAGAATTTAAAGGTTTACTTTTTAATGTTCAGGACAGTTTAAAGGATCTTCCGTGATTAATAAACTTATTTTCCAGGATACTTTTGTTGCTAAATTTATTGAATATTCATTTCCTGTTTTTATAATTGGAATCATTAGCAGGACGTTTCCCATATTAAGTTTTTTATATTATTTAGTCCCTGTACTCCTTCTTTTCTATACTATTCTTGGATTAATTATAATATCAAGATCCCACTTTAGTTTAAGAAATATCAGTATCATATTTATGTTTCCCGTTTATTGTTTAATCACTTCTTTATGGTCATTAAATACTTTTATTACAATACAAAGGTCGCTTTATCTGCTATTGATGTACTCCGGAATATTATCAGCGATATTTATTCACATAAAATATTCTGATAAGAAAAACCTTAAATTTCTTATTCCCGCGAACATAACCATTGTAATAATATCACTTGTATCATTAATATTTAAGATACCTGAAAATGAATGGACAGGCGGAAATGGATTAGGATTTATGGGATTTGCCGGACATCAAAACACACTTGCCGCTGCATTGCTGTTTACGCTGCCGGGAATAATTTCATTCGTCATAGAGCAAAGCTCAAAGAGTAATAAATATTCCAAAAGTAGAGCTGACACATCTTCTAACATCTCACGTCTAATTTCTCGTGTCTGGCTTCTTTCGTCAAGCTTCTTACTTTTAACTTTTAACATCTTGCTTCTCTTCCTAACCTATTCACGTACCTCAATATTGGCTTTGTTTGTTGGATCGATAATATTTTTAATTCTGATCAAATCAAAAAAAATACTTTCATTTTTGTTATCGATTACCGCAATACTCCTTGTTTTATATTTTACCATTCCATTTATCCAAAATTCCATTAATGGAATACTAAACAAAGATGGAGGAAGAATATTTGGCAGAAGGATAATACTGTGGGAGCCTTTCTTTCAAGCTGCAAAATTGGGCGGAATAATTGGTTTGGGTTACGGTATAAGTGCTCCTGAAATTAAAACTCCGGAATTAACCGGTAGTCATTATGAAGACGGAAGATACATCAGGGAAAAAGGAAATTCGGTTTTAGCTGTCGTAGAAGAGACAGGGATAATTGGATTAATCTTATTTCTGCTGCCAATTTTTTTTATTGTAATTAAAAACTTTACAGTGCACAATCCCCAACCTCCAATCACCTATCTACTTCTTCTTACAGTCTTGGCAGCTATGCTTCTCCATTCCCAGTTCGAAGCCTGGTGGGTTGGTGCAGGTAGTGTAACATTACCTCTTTATTTAATAGTGTTGTTCGTGGCATTGTTGATGCTA
The DNA here is from genome assembly GCA_036170275.1 of Ignavibacteriaceae bacterium. Classification (GTDB taxonomy): domain Bacteria; phylum Bacteroidota; class Ignavibacteria; order Ignavibacteriales; family Ignavibacteriaceae; genus IGN3. Next base: position 6,728 of record JAVHOU010000222.1, on the reverse strand, counting down.
AGAATTAAGAATTAAAAATTGTGATATAAGCAGCTCTTTGACCAGCCTAGGCTGGTAGGTTAGCATAAATTAGTATGATGGTTAACGAGCCGGACACCAAAAACAATGAATGTTAATTAATCGATCTAATTTGAACTTTAATTGGCTTGTGGTATTTTTGGTACTGTAAGATTAAAGATTATTTATGAATAATTATATAAAACATTTAACTCCAGAAAATAAATTGCTATTATCTCTTAGACTGTATTATTCTGCAAAAGAACTTAAAATGAAATCACTTAAAAAATTTCACCCGGAACTTTCAGAGAATGAGATAAAAGAAAAATTAAAAAAGATATTCCTTTATGCAAGATCTTAATCTATTTGCTTTATATACTGAAATATTAGTTAAAAATAATATTCGATATTTTATTACCGGCTCTGTTGCTTCCATTGTATATGGGGATCCCAGGTTAACGCATGATATCGATCTCGTAATAAATCTTAACACCACTCAAGTTGATGATTTAATAAAAGCATTTCCGTCTGAAGAATTTTATTGTCCGCCAAAAGATGTTATCATTACTGAGTTGAATAGACCTTCTAGGGGGCATTTTAATTTAATCCACCACGAAACAGGATTTTGGCATAGCCATCCCTATGGGAAAAGCCGATATATATTTGACTGGTAAAGAAGAATTGCAGCACTGGGCGATGCAAAATAGTAAACAAATTGAATTTGCCGGAAATGTTATTTATGTAGCACCGCCTGAATATGTTATAGTAAAAAAGTTAGAATTTTTTAAAGAAGGCAGTGCTCAAAAACATCTTTTGGATATTAAATCAATTCTAACTAATTCAAATGAGTTAATTAACTTTAATTTTCTTAATAAAACCATTGACGCAAAAGGATTATCATCTGAATGGTTAGCGGCACAGAACATATAGAAAAATAAATAGTTGTTATTACATTTCAGATTTTCCTTGACTGCTTTTAACTTTTAATTTTTTTTACACTTTTATTTGATACTATCTGTCATTATGTGGGCCAATAGATACTGGATTCTAGATGCTGGAATTGATTTATAGCCAGGATTTTAATGAATGATTTTCGTGGTTTGAGACGACCCGGCAGGATGTCTTTACTTTATATGTGATTGCTATTGTAAAGACGCTGCGGCGTCTCGTTCTGAAAACAAGTATGGTTCGACCTCTGATAGAACCGCGATGTGGTAGAACCACCAATAGATGATGATAGATGGGCGAATTACGTAGCGCAGGAATCCCTTCCTGCATGGCAAATCCTTTTATGCGTGTTATTTTGAACCCACCCCTGCCCTTTTTCCACAAGCGGGATTTGCGGCTTACAAATGGAGGGTGATTTGCAGAATCGGCGTCAGTCTATTACCAAAAATTATTTTATGATTAATAAATTGAAAACTGTAAATTTATATTATCCTTAACATATTTTATCCGCTGCGGCGGATTAACATTTATATATTTAGACTATGGAAACAAAAGAAATTATACAGCAAATTGTTAAATTGCCTGTTGAAGAGAGATTACTGGTTATTGAACGAACTCTGAAATCTATCCGTGAAAAAGCAATTGAAGAAAAAATGGGTAAAGCTGTTGCGGAATTACAGGAAGAATATAAAACAAATAAAGAATTAACTGTTTTTACCGATATTGACTTTGAGAACTTCTATGAATCAAGGTGAAATCTGGATAATAAATCTTGATCCTACAATAGGAGCAGAGATTAAGAAAACAAGACCTGCTGTTATTGTGAATGATAATACTTTGGGGCGCTTGCCTTTAAAAATTATTGTGCCAATTACAGACTAGAAAGATAGTTATAAAATTGCACCATGGATGATAAAAATAAATTCGGATACTCTTAATAATCTTAAAAAAGTTTCCTCAGCGGATTGCTTCCAGGTTCGTTCAATTTCTGAACTAAGATTTGTGAAGTATCTTGGTAAAGTTGATGAATATGTTCTTCAGTTAATAAAATATGGACTTGCAAAAGTATTTTCAATTAACCTTTAATTTTTTACATCATTTATAATTTACTCCACCGCCGGTGATCCATTCTTTCGGGAGCCTGCCTTGGCAGGTAGGTAGCGCGTGAATCCCTTCACGCGTGGCGAAGCCTTTTATGCGTGCAATTGTTAACCCACCCTTTCCCCTCTCCCGAACTGATTCGCCGTGGCGAACGGGGCAAGCTGTAACACTCAAAATAAATGATACGACCTACTCTGTCATTCCGTGCCCGACACGGAATCCATTTTATATTTTTTGCATTTCATAGCGCATAAATCCTTTTATGCGTGCAATTCAAACTCACCCCTACCCTCTCTTACCAACAGAGGGAGTAATAAAATAAATTATCTTAACGGATTTTTTACTTTACGTAGCGCATAAATCCTTTTATGCGTGCGATTCAAACTCACCCCTATCCTCTCTTACCAATAGAGGGAGTAATAAATTAACTTAACGGATTTTTTGCTTTACGTAGCGCGTGAATCCTTTCACGCGTAAAGAAAATAATTAATCGTACGAAATCCGCCATTGCGGAGTGCGGTTATGCAATTGTATTTTATGTTTTATGGGATGGCAGTAGAATTTCTATTATATGACAGAAAATGAATGCCTGCCCGCGTCGGAGGGATGTATTGCGTAACAACATTAAGAGTAACAGTGTTTTGTTATTTTTCATTATAAATGGTTTCGTGCTATGAAAGAAGATAATTTATTAACAAATATATTTGATGAAGAAAATAATTACTTGAACCACCTTATGATTATATGTATATTTATATGTATAAATTTAATTATTAAATATGATAAAAAGCAGTTTTGTTTGGGATGATAAAAAAAATGAAGAAAATCAGAAGAAGCACAATGTTTCATTTGAGGAAGCTCAGTTAGCATTCTTAGATAAGGATAGAATAATTGCAAAGGATTTAGATCATAGTAAAATTGAAGAACGTTACTATTGTTTTGGGAAAATAGTAAATGGTATTCTCACTGTACGATTTACATATAGAGATAATAAAATAAGAATTATTGGTGCCGGATATTGGAGAAAAGGAAAACAGATATATGAAAAAGAAAATAAATCTTAATAGGGAAAAGGAAAAAATGAAATCTCAGAAATTAAAAAACAAAAAACAATTTTCTAAAGTTGTTAAAGAGAACTCTGTTAGATATACTGCGGAGAATATTGAGAATATCGAAATAATAAAGGACTTTCTACCTAGTCCGGAAGAGCTTGTATTAAAAGACAGTACAATTAAAATTACACTTAATCTAAGCAAATCAAGTGTAGAATTCTTTAAAGAATTAGCTGAAAAATACGGAAGCCAATACCAGAAAGTAATAAGAAGTTTACTGGATAGTTATACTTCTAACTACATTAAGTGAAAATAGGGGTGAGGATTGATCTCATAACCACAGGTGGATAGTATAACAGGAATAATGGAATATTGTAGTATTGGAGAATTTTACGTAGCACACCAACCCCTGCCCCCTCCCTTTGGCTAATGGAGGGATTTTTACGTAACGCATTCCACCACAGCGGATCCTTTTATGCGAAATAATCCTAGACGACTCAGCGAGTTGTCTTTACAGTAAAGACGCTGCCAGCCTTGCCGCCCCCGCTTCGCCGAACCTACCTTGTCGGCAGACAGG
>JAVHOU010000222.1:0-2953 GCA_036170275.1 Ignavibacteriaceae bacterium | reverse complement strand
TCTCTTTTTAATGTGGGGATAATTAATTCCCTGCAAAGGCATAAAAAAAATCTCCCTTGACGTTTGACTGCCAAGGGAGATATATTTTACAGATTACTGATTACAGATCAGATCACTAAACTACAGTAACTGTATTGGAGTTATGGATTATTTTATCAGTGCCGTCAAGTGTAACAAGTGCAAAGAATGCCTTTGTCATATGATAGTTACTGAATAATAATGATTCCTGATTTGTTAACCCGAAATTAAATGTCATTGCAGTATCCAAAACAGTTGCCTGCTTTGCTGAAGAGAATAACATAAAATTATGAGGTACAACAGATTCATCCACTCCATCGTACAAGTAAAGTATGCAGTATAACCTGCTGTTTGCTTCTGCCTCAGCATCTATACCCGTATTGGTTCCAATAGGACCAACACTTACAGAAATTTGAGATGAAGTAACCGTAAGGTTACTACCATTCATACTAAACCCTGAATCAGGAAGAATCTTTATCAGCCCACTTATATTGCTCGGCTGAACTAACGCATAATTCTGACGCATTATAAAATTGTTCGAAGTTAAACCGATAGGTGCATTTAATTTCCACAATAATTTTATTTCTGCATTTGAATTAATAGTTTTTGCCAATTTCATTGTTAATGCAAATTTGGCACGACGCTCTAAAACTAATGGATCAGTCGAAACTGAAACATTAACAGGTTTAGAGGCAGCATAAGGTTTTCCAAACCTCTGCTTAAATACTATGTCCCCAACGGATCCATTTAACCGTCCGAGGATTTGTTTTTTAATACTAGCCATTTTATCTCCTTTATATTTTTATTTAATAACGATTTTAATTAAGATTTTCGAAATCCCTGCCTTTTGGCAAACTTCTTGCAAGGTGGAGCACGATGTTGATTTATAATTTGTGATATTTCTGAATGCTTGAGCTCGATACTCACTACTGCAATCCCCTCTTGCTCAGTAGACTTTGTAACGAGTTTGATTCGACTTAGTTTCGGTTCAGTATCTTGGTCACGAGTAATTATAACTCTTTTCTGACTTAATAATCTATTTATTTCAAATGTTATCATTACTTTTTCATTTATCTTATGTCTTCTAATATCAGGTACTAATAATTTGAAGGGATTTTCCAAAAAAATATTTTTTATCTGAATGGAAAAATTTCGATTTATAATAGTATCTATTATCAGAGGGCTGGAAAAAATTAAGAGCATTTAGCAAAATAGTACTGTAAATGAAAACTATACTAGATAGTTTCTTTTAAGCTTATTAAATTTTGTATAATGATACAGTTAATAGTTAGATAATTAAATTAGTGGAGAATCGATGTTAAGGAAACCTATTCATTTCAAATTTCAGATTAACTGGGCGGGTAAAATTATTGTGTACAGAAAACATTGAAATAGCTAAAGAATTTTCAAGAATTTTTGAAGAAGAACCAGAAAAAGTAGAAAAGTGGTTAAGATGGGCTGATACAGCTCTAAAACTGCTGGCTAAAGAAATACCGGTTCAACACGTTAACGCTCAGGATGTTGTTAACACTATTATCCTCAATACAATCGATGGTATTAGAAAGTGGGGTATGGGTGAGTTGCCAATAAATGTATTTATGTATAATACGATTCAGAGTGAAGTTTCAAATTGTAAACAAAAAGAGAAGAAAAGAATATTTGACGAAATAAAAGATGACGCTGAAGATGAAGATCAGTTATATAAAAACACTAACGAAACAGTTTACGAATCAGACCTGGTTATAAATATTGAAAATACAGAACTAATAGAACTGTGCGCAAAATCTATTGAAGATAATTATGACTGCGCCGTTGTATTTGAAGCTATGAGAGAAGTTGATCCGGGTAAAAATAAACAAATCGCAGAAATAACAGGATTTTCAATATCAAAAGTTGAAAACATAAAAAAAGTTTTATTTAGAAAACTAAACAAAGTACTATCCAATTATAAATACTAACAACCAACCAATAAAAGGCTTTATGAAAACTAAGGAGGGAAAAGTTATCTCTTCTATACTATTCGATAAAAAACTTGAAGATGAAGAAGTAACAAAACAATACCTGAATGAAGCGCAAATTGATGCAGAAAAATTCCGGCTTCAAATGCTGGACAAAATCAAATCAAAAATTAGAGATAAAATGTTCGAAGGAGGAGAAAAATTTCGCAATAAATTCCTTGAAGCCGTGAAAAACGACGACAGCGGCATTACTATTTATGAAGATGAACTGCAGTTTGCGTTCCGTAAACTGGAAAAAACTGATGATGACCAATTAAAAGATATCGAAAAAGACAAAAAGAAATTAGATATCTTAAAAAAGATATCAATTAAAGAAAATAATAAAAAAAATATTTGAATGTTTTTTAGATATCCTAAACGGGAGTAAATAAAATGAGCACCCTCACAAAGGCAGATGCACGTAAATTGTTGGATAAATATTACATCACTTCACCCCTTGAACTTAATTTAGAAAAAATAATAAATGCTGAGCATCTTGTTGTAGAAGAAGCAGATATTATAAACTGCCAGGGTATGATTCATTATGGAAACGGTTACGGTTTAATTAAAGTAAATCGTTCAATAAAAGAATATGGACAAAAAAGATTTGTAATTGCACACGAGCTTGGGCATTACTATAATGATAATAAAAACGGTATCGGGTGCACTCAATTAGATTTGCTCAATTACAGCAGCCAGAGAAAAATTGAATCTGATGCAAATGATTTTGCTTCAGAGCTTTTAATGCCGCAGGAATGGATTAAGGATTTTGTTAGAAAACATAAACCCGGTATTGATCTGTTAAAAAATGCAGCAAGTTATTTTAATGTTTCTCTAAGTGCGGCAGGAATACGAATAGCAGAAACAGGTGACTATCCTTTTGCTGTTATTATGAGTACTAATTGCAAAGTTGTATGGCGCAGTATAAATAAATCCTT
>JAVHOU010000221.1:9053-31340 GCA_036170275.1 Ignavibacteriaceae bacterium | reverse complement strand
CAACGACCTTAACCCAAATTGCTCTGGGTTACTTTATTTATGGCGCAATGCGTATGGACGCTTAATTTTTATTTCACTTGTATAAGTGTTATATTTTTTTGAAATTTAAAACACTATTACTTCTTAGAAAATTTTTATCATATAATTAAAGAGGCATATAAATGAAAAAGTTATTTACTTTTTTTGTTTTTTTAACTTTAGTGTCCCCATCCCTTGCTCAACAAGCAAGCGATTACTTTCCTTCACAAACAGGTTTTGAGTGGAAGTTTAAAGTAACGCCTCTTGATTCTGCAAGCAATCCGGTAATTTCCTTAACTGAATTCCGAATCGACTCTTTTGCCGCTGTTGGAAACTATAAAGGTACGCTCGCAAATATTGTTACAACAAAAACAGGTCCGCTCCAAACCATTCAGCAGCAACCGTTTTTAGATTCCCTTTTTTATAATACTAGTGGAACTGAGGGTTTTGAGTATCTCAGCACTAAGAATATTGAAGCATTTCTGATTACTTTAGATCAAACGGCTACAATTCCTAATTTCAGTTTTGTCAATTTCTTCGCTTCTTTACAGAATTGGTATTCTACTTACAGATTTGCTTCAAATGTAAATACGGTATATACCATACAGCAAAAAGATACAACACTTTCAATTACTATACTGGGTAGTCCATTTCCTGTCCCTATTCAATTCAAGCATTTAGGAACTAGATTGCAAGATCAGTCTCTACAAACTGTTTCCGGAAATTTTAATTGTAAGAAGTTCCTACTTCAATGGAAGGTAGCCACAAACTTTTTTGGCTTGGGAGATTTAATTACTTTAAAGGATACTATTTGGATAGCTCCGGGAAACTGGATAGTCCAAGATATTCTGCCTGGTCAATATGTAGATAATTTGACAGCACTTGGTATTACTCCATTTGCTATCCCGGGTCTTGAAACAAAATTAACTGATGAGTTAGTTTCAGTTGACAATGAGAAGGAAATTCCCGTCAGTGCATTCCTTGAACAAAATTATCCCAATCCATTCAATCCAAGTACAAAAATAAGTTGGCAGTCTCCAGTTAGCGGGGATGTAACACTTAAAGTATTTGATATACTTGGTAGAGAAGTTGTCACATTGGTGAATGAATTCAAACCAGCAGGAAGAAATGAAGTTGATTTTAATGCTGTTGCAATTCCGAGCGGAGTTTATTTCTATCAACTAAAAGCAGGAGAATATACAGCGGTTAAAAAAATGTTGCTACTCAAATAACTTATTTGAATACGGGTAAGATTTAAAAATCATTACTAATAGAAAAGTATAGAGGAATAAAAAATGAAATCATCAGCATTTTTCATATTTATAATCAAATTATCTCCGTTCCTTCTATTATTCGGCATGCCATTTCTAATATCTTGCTCGACTTGTGTTTATTGCACGGACGATGAGAAATTAGATTTGCAATATTATTCAGAAGGTGGATTTACTGGCGGTGCCTCAGGAGTAAGCCTTGATAGTACAGGCACTGCAAATTTCTGGACAAAAAATCTTAACGGCGAAAAAACAATCACGAGAACCATTAAAGTTAAAAAAGAAAAACTCGATAAGATTTGTAGCCTTTTAGAAAAGCCAGATATTTTTACATACAAAAATAATTTTGTCGGAAATTATACTACTTACCTAATCATTAAATTAAATGGTAAAGAGAACAGCATATCATTTAATAAATCGGAGTTACCGGAAAATATGCCCGAAGCATTAAAACTTTTAGTATCTGAATTAAACAGTATTGAATAATGATCATTAAACATAGGTGCAATATGAAAACGAAAATATACCAGGTCGTATTTCTTATATTAATAATTTTGATTCCAGAAATTGTGGGTCAGACACAATTTAAAAAAGGAGTTAAAATTCTACCACCTACTACTCAACAAAAATTGGGAGCAGAGCAACAGAATAATTTTAATGATATCATAAAAAAACTTCAGGAATTTATTAATCAGAATGGAATTATTACTTTTCAAAATAGATCATCTGCAATCAATAATTCAACTACTACTCTGCCTAAATTCAGAATCGCTTCTCCAAGCTTTAACACAAGTGTTCAAAATGAAAATGTGATTTATGATAAAAATTCGGGTATGCCTATATTTATAAAGGTTACTTCTCCTCTGGCTAAAAGTAGTGGAATTATGAATACATCCGATTTGATTAAAAATGGGAAAGACTTTCTTGCTAAAGAAAAGGAATTACTTAGAATTGAAAATCCTGAATCTGAATTTGAATTGAAAAAGGAGTTCAAAGATAATCTTGGAATAACTCATCTTCGTTTCGCTCAGAAATATAAAGGATTGGAAGTATGGGGTAAGGAAGTAATTCTACATATGGATATTAACGGAAATGTAATCTCGCTTAACGGAAGATTTGTTACAACCCCCTCGGTTATTTCTAATATCAATGAGGAAATCTCATCAGAAGAAGCTATCAATATCAGCTTAAACAATTCTGGTATGAGTACGGCAAAAGTATCGCAACAGGTTAAGGATCTAACCGGATATGATGGACCAGTTGTAAAAAAAATCATTTGGTGTGATGAATACCTGTTTCCTCATCTTGCCTGGTTTGTCGAAGTAAGAAAAGGGCTTTTACAGGATTGGTACTATTTTGTTGATGCAAACGAAGGGACTGTGCTTAATCATTATAATAATGTCTGTTATGATGGTGCTGCAACCGGATCAGGTACAGATCTGAACGGTGTAAACAGAACTTTTGGAACATACCAGATAGGAACTGATTATTTTATGATTGATGCTTCACAACCGATGTTCGATGCAGCAAATTCACAGCTGCCCGATAATACAAAAGGAGCATTAGTCGCACTGAATCTCAATAATAAAGATCTTTCATCTGAAAATTCTATTTATTACTTTACCTCAGCATCAAATACCTGGTCAGATCCTGCTTCTATATCGGCACAATATAATGCGATTACCACTTATAAGTATTATCATGATATTTTCAACAGGAATTCCGTGGATAATAATGGAATGACAATTTATTCCATAGTTCATGTTACTGAGAACAGTCAACCGATGGATAATGCTTTCTGGACGGGGAAAGTTATGTGTTACGGAGATGGTGGTGACGCTTTCAAATCTTTAGCAGGAGGGCTTGATGTTGGAGCCCATGAGATGACTCATGGTGTAACTCAATATACTGCAAATCTAGAATACCAGGGCCAATCAGGTGCTCTGAATGAATCCATGTCAGATGTTTTCGGTGTAATGGTTGACGACCTTAACTGGACAGTGGGAGAGGAGATTATCAAAGATTTCAATACTTTTCCCACAGGAGCTTTAAGGGATATGGCCAATCCCAATAATGGTGGAACTCAAGGGAGTCCTTCCTGGCAGCCGGCGGTGATGAGTGAATTTGTTAATACCTCTGGTGATAACGGTGGAGTGCATATTAACAGCGGTATTCCGAATTATGCATTTTACCATGCCGCCACTTCACTTGGAAGAAGCAACGCTGCTCAAATCTGGTACAGAGCTTTAACTGTATACCTTACACGGTCCTCACAGTTTATTGATGCAAGGATTGCTACAATAAATGCTGCAGCTGATATTTTTGGTACATCGTCAAACCAGGTTTCAGAGGTAAAAAATGCTTGGGATGCTGTTGGTATTACTGACGGAACCGGTACACAACCACCTCCTCCATCAACCATCACTGGAGATAACTGGATATTAGCGACCAATACTGACCCGAATGACCAAAACTCAATTTATATGGCAAAGACTGTGATCAATTCAAGTAGCGATTTCTTTGCTCTGAGCACTACTCCGGTACTTAACAGACCTGCGGTTTCTGATGGCTCAGGAGTGATATTGTTTGTAGATCAGGATTATAATTTACGTACACTTCTTGCTGATCCCAACAATCCATCTGAAACAGTACTTGAATCTTCGGGTGTGTGGTGGAGCGTAGCCATAGGACCAGGTTTAAACAGCCTTGCCCTTACTTCCAAATATATCGATACTACTATTTATTATTATGATTTGATAAACAACGTAAGCAAAACTTTTAAGATAGTAACTCCGTCATTTGATGCTCCTGATGCCAAAACTGCTTTATACGCAGATGCCCTATCATTCGATCCGACAGGTCAATTTCTACTTTTTGATACTTATAATGAAATTAAAAATGCTAACGGTGATACGTTAAGCTTCTGGGCAATAAATATTCTGGAAATAAATACCGGAAAAATTGGAAGTGTTTTTCCCCCTTTACCTGAGGGCATTGACGTTGGTAATCCATCATACTCGAAAACATCTCCAACCCGCTTTACATTTGATTATTTTGATGAGAATTCTAGGCAAGATTATGTGATGGCGGCTGATTTTAATACAGGTACAAGTGGAATCGTTGCAGGTCCATTGAGTGTTATCGGTTACCCAACTTATTCCGGTGATGATAAAACAATTGCATTTCACACAACAACAACTTATCAAAGTGTTGTTTATGATGCTATTAACCAAATGGCTCTAAAAGATAATATGGTTGAAGGTACCGGAAATCCACAAGATTATGTGATTGCTGCAACTTATCCTTACTGGTTTGTAATAGGGACGCGTGTTAGCGACGCTAATGAAGAACCGAATAACATTCCAGCTTCTTTCTTATTAGCTCAGAATTATCCCAATCCATTCAATCCAAGTACAAAAATAAGCTGGCAGTCACCGGTAAGTGGCTGGCAAACTTTAATAATTTATGATGTTTTGGGAAATGAAGTTGCAACACTTGTTGATGAGTACAAACCAGCAGGCAAATATGAGGTTGAATTCTCCGCCAAAGGCGGATCCGCCTCCGGCGGAAATACTTACAGTCTTTCAAGCGGAGTTTATTTCTACAAAATAAGTGCTGGGGAATTTACTCAAACCAAGAAGATGATAATCTTAAAATAATTGGGTGAAAACTTGGTTTTATGTGTAGCCCATTTAAATGATGGGCTACACATTTTCATTAAACATATATCCAGCACTTCTTACGCTCACAATATATTTGGGATTTGATGGATCATCTTCAAAATGCTTTCGCAATCTTACAATAAAATTATCTACCGTTCGTGTTTCAATATCCGGATTCATATTCCAAACATTTTCTAACAATTCTTTTCGCGTTACAACTTTGTTTTTATTAACTAAAAGGTATTTCATAATCATTGCTTCGTAGGAAGTTAATTGAAATTTGGTTTTCCCTTTTTTGCATTTAAAGTTATCAAAATTTATTTCACAATTACCAAATTTATAAATCGGCTCTGGGGTTACCACCGAACTATACCAGCTTTTACGTTTCAACATCCCTTTTATTCGCAGAAGCAATTCTTTAAGATGAAATGGTTTGGTAAGATAGTCATCAGCGCCAAGCTCTAATCCTTTTACTCTATCTTCAACTCCAGTGCGTGCCGTTAGCATAAGTATCGGCATTTGCGGATGTTTATCGCGAACGTGTTTTGCAATTTCAAATCCATTATAGTAAGGCAGCATAATATCCAGCACAATAAGATCAAATTCGTTTTCATCAAACAGTTTTATAGCCTCTCTTCCATCTTTGGCTAACGTAACTTTATAACCCTCTTCATTCAGATTGTATTCCAATCCATGCGCAAGATTTTCTTCATCTTCAACTAAGAGAATATTTGATTGATATAATAGTTCTTCGTTCATTTTTTATAATCCCTTAGTTTTTCCTTTGTGGATTTTTTCTTTTCAATATAAATCGGCAATTCTAATTTAAACTTGGAACCTTTGCCTTTCCCCTGGCTTTGCGCAGTAACTTTTCCTTTATGATTTTTTATTATCTCTCTAACGACATATAATCCAAGTCCGGTTCCTTTAACATTGGGAATATCAATATCATAAATGCGATGAAACTTTTGGAAAATCTTTTTTATTTGATCGTGTGGAATTCCAATTCCATTATCAGCAAATTCTATTTCTACTTTTTGGGTATTGCGTTTAAAGTTAACATTAATTTTTAATCCAGATATACTATACTTTATTGCATTATCCACAAGATTATCAAATACTGTTTTTATTGAACTTCTATCTAAAAGAATATCACAGCTTGCATCACCGCTAAACTTGATTACATCTGCCTTTAGCTGAAATTGTTCGGCAGATTCTAAAATAATTTTCTTAATAGTTTCATCAGCCCTATAAACTTCAAAATCTCTCTGGAATTTTTTCTTATCCATTGCGGCAATTTCAAGAATTGAATTAACAAGATTTTTTAATCTCTCGGCATCACGCATCATCAATCCGTAAAATTCTTTTTTCTTTTCTTCAGGAACATCGCGCGAGTTTAATGTTTCTAAGTAAAGCTGAATAGATGATAACGGTGACTTAAGTTCGTGTGTAACGTTTGCAATAAAGTTATCGTAAAGAGCAGTTAATCTTATCTGAACATTTAAATGACGAAAGATCAGCACAATACTAAAAGATAGACCGACAAGGAGAACTATTCCGCCAACAAACGGAAAAACACTCGGGGCATCATAAACAATTTGAGGAGATATTTTTTCACCAACCCGTTCAAAGATGATGTTATTTTTTACATACCAATAAATCCACAGCAATAAAACTGCAAGCCAGACAATCTGTGCAAGCACAAAGATTACAAGGTTATAAACAAAAGAGTGTCGTCGGCGAATCATAAATTAGTACGATTTTATTAATAGTAAGTTCAGTTAACTGTCATTTCGAACAAAAAGAAAAATCTAAGTTTTATAACGGACAAATCCTTAACATGACTAAAGCTGGATCTGAAATGACAGATTAAAAGCACACAGTCAAATATCATTTTTATTGAGATGAACATCAAATCTTAAAAAATCTATTTTACATTTCTTTTACAAACACGCATTAAAATTCTTTGCAGTTTTGATATGTAACTTTATAAAGGAAATAACGTTGAAAGTATTATTGATCTATCCCGAAACACCATCAACGTTCTGGAGTTTCAAAGAAGCACTAAAATTCGTTTCAAAAAAATCCGCAGAACCTCCTCTTGGTTTAATTACTGTTGCCGCAATGCTTCCAAAAGATTGGAGCAAAAAACTTATCGATCTTAATGTATCCAAACTAAACGATAAAGATATTCTTTGGGCTGATTATGTTTTTATCAGTGCAATGAATGTTCACTTAAAATCTTTTAGAGAAATTGTTAGAAGATGTAACAAGCTTGAAGTAAAAGTTGTTGCCGGCGGTCCGCTTTGCACAACGCAATATAAGGATCTTCTTGGCGTTGATCATTTTATTTTAAATGAAGCGGAAATTACTCTTCCACCTTTTCTTGAAGATCTGAAAAATGGAAATCCAAAACCAGTTTACCAAACCGATGAATTCCCAAATGTAGCTCTAACGCCAACGCCAATGTGGGAATTGTTGGACATGAAAAAGTATGCATCAATGAGTGTGCAGTATTCACGCGGTTGCCCGTACGATTGTGAGTTTTGCAGCATCACAATGCTTAATGGAAGAAAACCGCGAGCAAAATGTACAGAACAATTTATAACTGAATTAGATCGCTTGTATGAACTTGGTTGGCGCGGCGGAATTTCTGTTGTTGATGATAATTTTATCGGTAACAAACGCAAGCTTAAAGAAGATACTTTGCCGGCTTTGATTGAATGGTCAAAAGAAAAAAAATATCCATTCTTTTTTATCACGGAAGTTTCAATCAATCTTGCTGATGATGATGAGTTGATGCGGCTTATGGTTGAAGCCGGATTTAACAGCATCTTTGTTGGAATCGAAACGCCAAACAGTGAGAGTTTAGTTGAGTGCGGTAAAATGCAAAATTTGAAACGTGATCTTGTTGAATCCGTTAACCGATTGCAAAGAAGCGGTATGCTTGTTTCGGGTGGATTTATTGTTGGGTTTGATAACGATACCGAACGCGTATTTGATGAACAGATTAATTTTATTCAGCGCAGTGGCATTTCAAATGCAATGGTTGGATTGTTAAACGCACCAACGGGAACAAAGTTATACACAAGAATGAAGGAAGAGGGAAGATTGATTGAAATGTGGTCCGGTAATAATATGGATGCAAGCATAAACTTTATTCCTAAGATGGAATTTAAAAATCTTATTCGCGGTTACAGCAGATTGTTAAATACAATTTATTCTCAAGAAGAATATTATAAACGACTTAAAGTTTTTTTGAAAGAATATAACGTTCCCGTGTGGACACCAAAAGTTATTAACCTTGAACAGTTAAAAGCGTTTTTAAGATTGTTGTGGCTGCTCGGGATAATTGAAAAAGGTAAAAAATATTTCTGGAAACTTTTCTTTGTAAGTCTCTGGAAGTATCCGCGCAAATTTCCAACGGCGATGACACTTGCTGTTTATGGATTTCATTTTAGAAAAGTTATTCGCGCTGTTTAATCACAATAGAACACGACTAAGTTGTATAGATATAGTTTTGAATAAGAAGTCATTTCGATCCCGATTTCTGATCGGGAGAGAAATCTGAAACATTGAAATATATACAATTCACTTTAAATCGAGTGACAGATTTCTCATCCTGATAAATCAGGATTCGAAATGACATCCTCTTCTTGGAGTAAAAATTAATCTTTGAAAACCCGCGTGATCCGTGCTATCCGCGTTCTATTTGTGTTTACTCTTTCACAAAATCTTTTCCAAGAAAATTTTCAAACCAAAACTCAACATACTCTCTTTGTGCGTGCTGCCACTTAGGAAAACCAACTCCGTGTCTTTCATTTGGATAGAGCATTAACTCAAAATGTTTATCCAAAGTTGTTAACTTATCCACAAGCTGAATTGTGTTTTGCATATGAACATTATCATCCATCGTTCCGTGAGATATGCGTAACAATCCTATATACTTATCGGCGTGTGTCATTGCAGAACCATATTTATATCCTTCGGGATTTTCTTCCGGCGTATCCATATATCTTTCGGTGTAAACATTATCATAAAGATGCCAATCCGTAACGGAATACTCTGCAACACCGTGAGTAAAATAATCTGCACCAAGAGTAAGCGCCATGCACGTAACATAACCTCCGTAGCTTCCACCAGTGATTCCAATTTTTGTGGAATCAACAAACAATTTTGTCTTTAACCACTTTACTGCAGTTGAGTAATCTTCAATCTCCCATTTGCCAAGATTGCGATAGAGAAATGATTTCCCTCTTTTGCCAAAATAAGCTGAGCCGCGATGGTCAACTACAAAATAAATTATTCCAGCTTGCGAAATAAAAAATCTATCAAGGTATCCAGAAAAAGAATTTTTAACATCAGTTCCGCCGGGACCGCCGTAAACAGAAAACAATACAGGATATTTTTTGTTTGCATCAAAATCAGGAGGAAGAATCCACATCGCAGGAAGTTCAAATCCATCTTCTGTTTTGATAGAAAAAATTTCTGCTTTGCTAAGTTTGTATTCATCATACAGATTTGATTTTCTATCACCAAGATTGCGGATTAAGCTTCCATCTCCTTCAAATAAATCTAACTTTGCTGGAGTGTTCACATCGGAATAAGTATCATAAAAATATTTACCATTGGGTGATATATTTGAGCTGTGTGTACCGGGAAATTTTGTTAACTGATTAATTTTCTTTCCATCAAAATCAACAACAAATAAATGTGTTTGCAATCTATCGCCTTTGTTTGCTTCAAAGTAAATTTTTTCGTTCTCTTCATCCACAAAAACTATCTTTGAGACATTCCATTCGCCTTTTGTAAGCTGTTTTTTAAGTTTGCCGTTCATATCGTAATAATAAAGATGCCGCCATCCATCAAGCTCCGAACGAAGAAGAATTCCCTTGTTATTTTTTAAGATGTTAATGTCTTCAAAAAATTCAACCCACGTTGTGTCTTTTTCTTCATAGATTAATTTATTCTTTCCCGTTTCCGGATTTGCAGAAAGTATTTGCAAATCATCCTGTCCGCGATTTAGAACCTGGTAAAATAACTGCTTACTATCCGGTGCCCAGAACGGCCACGCAGTGTATTGATCTGCATTTTCATCTTCATCAATCCAAACAACTTTGTTAGTGTTGATATGTGCAATTCCCATTTTAACAATTGGATTTGGATCGCCTGCTTTCGGATAGCGTTCCCACTCAAGTTCGCCGTGGGTTCCATCTGCCTTGTACAATGGAAATTTTGGAACAGGTGTATCATCAAATCTTAGAAATACAATCATCTCGCTGTTTGGCGCCCACCAGAAAGCGCGGTAATTAAGTGAGCGACCGATAATTTCTTCCATATAAACCCACGAAGCATAACCATTGTAAACAACATCACTGGCGTCATTTGTTAAGCGTGTTTCTTTTGCGGATTCAACTTCAACAACAAATAAATCTTTGTTACGAGTGAATGCAACCTTCTTTCCATCGGGAGAAAGCATTGGATTCACTTCTTCGTCTTTATTTTCAGTTAAGCGCGTAACTTTATTTTGCGGGACAGAATAGAAAAATAAATCGTTGTCTTTAGAAAAAAGCATTCCTGAGTAATCTTTTGTAATGCCAATGTTTCCTTCTGCTGTTAACTCTGCTTCATCAAGATTTGGATTGATTGCTTTGTAATCCAGCACAACTGTTTCTTCTCTGGTTTTGGCGTTTACTTTTACAATTGCGCTTGTAGTCGCATCACGTTTTTGCATTAGATAATTTTCATCATCAAACCAACCTTGCAAACGCGGAGTTTGTTTTAAAATCCTTGGCTCGCCAAACATATAAACCTGGTTAAAGGTTAATTGTTTGTCTTGTGCTTGAGTGATAATGCTTAGCGCGAAGAAAAACAGAAAATACCAGCCGTATTTGCGAAACTTAATTTTGTCAAGTTGAAATTGTTCCAGCTTCTCTGTGCTTGTTAACGAAGTAACCATTTTTTCTCCCTGGATAAATTTTAAGAATAACTTTATAATTTTTACGTATAAAAATGGATTGACGTTTAGAATATTGCAAATGAATGGGACGTTAAATTTTAATAAGTAATCTGTTAACATTTGCTTTAATTTTATTTAAGTTTGAGCTAGTTAAAAATATAAAGAAAATGAAACCACCCTTTGGTTATTACGGAGCTAAAGTCCGTATTGCTTCACATATTATTAATTCTTTACCGCCGCACAACGCTTGGGTGGAAGCTTTCTGTGGTTCTGCTGCTCTCACCATTGCCAAGAAACCCGCGCCCATTGAAATAATAAACGATCTAGATGATCAAATAATTAACCTCTTCGACCAGCTAAGAAGTAATTCAGAAAAATTAATAAGTGCAGTCAGCTTAACACCTTATGCTCGTAAAGAATATTTTGATGCAAAGAAACCAGACGATACAATTGAACCACTTGAAAAAGCAAGAAGATTCCTTATTTCAACAATGATGACGGTAAATGGTGCTGTTGGTGAAACTGGCGCTGGGTTTTCTTTTTCACAATCTTATTCAAGAAATGGACGAGAAGCAAGAGTTAATCGCTGGTACAATCTTCCTAAACGATTAGAAAATGTTGTTGAAAGGTTAAAAAGTGTAAGAGTTGAGAATAGGGATGCAAGAGAATTATTAGAAATGTTTGTAAATAAACCAGCGACACTTTTCTATATGGATCCTCCTTACCTAATGGAGAGAAGTCATCAGTATAAACATGATATTGATGAAAAGTTTCATATAGAATTGTTGGAAATAAGTAATAAAGCAAAATGCATGATGTTAATTAGTAGTTATGATAATGACCTTTATAACGAAATGCTCTCCACCAAAAATGGCTGGACAAAAACAGTTGTAGAAACGAATACTGCCGATACCTCTGGAAAAAAATATGAAAGAAAAGAATTGCTTTGGAAAAATAAAAATTTCGTAAAAGCCTTTAAGAATAATAGGGTACCAATACGCTTGAGCGATAAAGAAAAGAGACATCATAAAATAAATCCTACTAGAATTTAAATTTTATTACTACTCTTCTTTTTGCTTTACTGAAAAATGCTCAGGTTCAGCTATCCAGTTTAAACCATTAAAAATCTCACTACTCGGATCTTGAATAATCATAAGATTAGCCAAATCGAATTTATCGTTCCCTAATACGGGGAGTAGGTATAAATAATAATTAAGCCCGTATTTTTGTGAAGTTTCAAGCTCATTACGTGATATATAAAATTTCTTTTCAAAACTAGATATAGCTTTAACTTCGATAAACCTATCTGAAAAACTTGTGTCATTGCCCACAGTAAAACTTTTTATATCATAACCTGCTGTTGAATCAACTAAAGATTTATGCTCGATTTTACCTAATAAGACTTTGTGAGAACTTAACCTTGTTTTCTCGTAGTCAATAATCTCTAGTTCTGCACATTTACCAATTCTATCTTGTTCTTCAAGTATTCTTTTTAGTTTTTCGGGATTTAAAGAATGTTCTTTCAACTCGTTAATAAAATGGGGGATATATTTTTCTGCTATTTCATGAAATTTTTCGCTAGGATTAAAAGAAATAAACTCTAATTCAATTAGTAAATTTCTGAGATCGCTAAAACGCAAATTCTCTGATATTTGGGGTGTAAAAATATACTTATCATTAGTAATGCAGAATCTCTCTAAAAAATCCCACACATATATATTTCTTTTAATAAGTAATTTCTTTAGCAAAAAATTTTTTATTTCGTTTTCGTTTGGTTGCTTTAAAAGAAATTTATTCAGTTGAGAAGTTAATTCAATATATCCAGAAGTAAGACATATAAGATCCAGAGATAGAAGGAAATCAATG
Organism: Ignavibacteriaceae bacterium; assembly: GCA_036170275.1. Lineage (GTDB taxonomy): Bacteria > Bacteroidota > Ignavibacteria > Ignavibacteriales > Ignavibacteriaceae > IGN3. Next base: position 18,564 of record JAVHOU010000221.1, on the reverse strand, counting down.
CAGTCTTCGAAGTTTTCAGCGCTTTGTAAATAAAGTTTTTTAAAATATTGAATCTCTTTTTGGTTTACCTTGTTTAGCAGATCAAAAAAGATCAATATACTTTTTAACTTAGTAGCGTTGTCTTTATTCATTTATCTGGTTGGAATGGAATATTCTTTTATAGGCTTCAACTTCATCGTGGTCATCAAACATATCTAATGAATAAATACTGTAATCTCCCTCAATAATTTCATACATTTTCTTGGCTTTTTGATTAAGATTTTCAAGAATTTCTGAGTCAATTGTGTTTTTGTATTGTAAGAAATAGTAGTTCGCCTCATGTAGCTCCGAACCTCCAACCCTGTGTATCCTATCTAATGATTGAAGATATTGTGCACAATTAAATGAAAGGTCATAATATATTGCATTATAACAATTCTGATGCAATGAAATTGATTCAGCACAAGCAGCGGGATTTGCAATTAAAACATTAAGCCCACTTTTTATATTAACAAATTCATTTCTAATTTTTTCTCTTGTGTTTTCTACTTCATAACTTTCTTTTTCTACTGGCGTTGCCCCAATAATTTTTTTATTATATATATCGTTTTTATTGAGATACTTTTCAATTAATTCGATTGTCCCGATAAAATTTGACCAAATTACCACCTTTTGTTTTTTCTTCTGTAGATCGATAACGAACTCGATTAAATATTCTAACTTTGCTGGAACTTCAAAATTATCGTAATTAATAATTTTATGTGCTATCGTAGTTGAGTCTAATACTATTTCTTCATCGTAATTATCTATAGAATTAGAAAGTAGCTTAGTATATGATATTGATTGCCTTAGTCGCATCATACGCCCCTTGATTAATCTAATTATAAACTCAACATTCATTAAATAATCATTTTGTGCGAAATCCCTAATCTTATTGAAAATTGCATCGTAAATAATTCGTTCCTCTTTGTTCATCGTAATTTGAATTGGTGGATGAAAAATCTGATCTTTAAGTTTTAAATCTTTTTTACGAACACGATAAAATATTGGACCTATTCTTTCATCTAGAATATTTTTTGCTTCTTCGTTTGCTTTTTGAGATTCTAGTTTTTTTAATCTTAATTTGTCTTCGCTTGTTAATAGGTTTTTGTTAGGCCAGAGAAACTCGAACAGATTAAATAGATCTTCATAACTTTTAGGCATTGGGGTTCCTGTTAAAACACATCTATACAATGCGTGTTCAGCACATTTCAGCACGGCGCTTGCCCAGTTCCCATTAATCTGTTTAATATAATGTGCTTCATCTATAACAAGCATAACCATTAAATTTTTGTTTGACAGAAAATCTATGACTCCATCAATATCATTCAAGAGGGTATGAAAAGTAGTCAAATATAATTCTTTAAAGTTTTCAGTTTTATAGTATTCAATTTCTCTATTAAATTTAAAATCTCCCGCGAAGATATAAAGGTTGGGGTCTCTACCTAGTGTTTCTATAAATTCATTCTTCCAAGGCCCAAAACTCGAAGGGGGGCCAACAACAAAAAGAGTATTTACTTTTCCTTCTAGCCTCAACTTTTCAAATACGGTAAGTACAACTGAAGTTTTACCACTTCCTGGTACAGAAAAATTTGCACCATTTTTTACATATTTTAAATGTAGGGCGGCTTTAACTTGATGCTCCTTCAATTTCCGGTATATGGAGTTTTCTAAAAATGAAATGAATTCATCTAATTCCACATTATTGATTAGCCCATTTTTATAATCCCTTGCGCTTTTAATATGTGCCTCAAATTCTTTTCCATCTTTAATTATTTCATCAAATATTTTTTTACAATTTTCAGATAGAGTATAGGGCACCTTTTCCTTATCAAAATACTTTGTAATTTTTAAAAGGATTTTATCATAATCTAAGTCTGTGGTTAATAGTCCTGTCATTGGATCCAATGAGAATTCCCAATAATTCAATTGATGTGATTGATATGATTTTAACAGTGATTGAAACCCATTTATTACAACTCTTCCTTCAATTAAATCGATGATCATTTATGCTTCTTGACTATTTTATTCTTAACTATAAACTTTTTACTCATTTTATCTAAACTTGCAAATTCAGAACGAAGTGTGTCTGCTCTTTCTCTAATTTGTTGAGATAAAATGCAAGCATTTTTATAATCATCTACTTTGGCATTTTGTGGCAACATATCGGGATGTGTCAATTTATCGTAAGCTGCCTGAAGAAGTCTTGTAGGTGTCTCCTTTTCTTTTTCGAATTCATCCACATTTATAGCTTTTTTAACTTGTCTAATTATAGTTGTAGCATTGGTACTAATCCATCTTTGGTCCAAGTTCTTGAAGTCTAATTCTTCACCATTTTCATCATACTTAAGTTTATTTGGAATATCCATATCGATATCCTTCAGTTCAAACAATGCTTTTTTAGATTCATCTCTCCTTAACATTTTTGGTAACTCTCGTATTATTTGATGTACCTTTTTTAACTTGGGAAACTCACGTAGTCTTATTATTTTAAAAGCTACATCTCTAACAATTCCAACCTCATCTTCATCTATTCCTAAGAACTTGATTCTTTTATTTTCATCATCAAATTTACTCTCTACACCTTTGTAATAATCAAAAAAGGCCTGCCATCTTCCTCCTCGATCTGCAATCCCTGTTGATATATTATCGTATAGACCTTCTCTTCCGATATGAAATAAATACTTGTCTATACAATTCAAAGTTTCAATATATTCTTCTCGATATTCTTGTACTTTCTTTTGGAAATCTTTTTCCGGTAAATTTGCATACTGTGGATCATCTTTTAATTGCATTTCAAGTGTCATCCCAAGATGTTCTTTTCTTCGAATTGAGAGAGCCTGATCAAACTTATAATACTCTGCTTTACCTTCCTTTTGCAATTGATATCTATTTTCAATTTGCTCAATTTCAAGTAACGTTGGCGATCCCCCTTCATCATTTGCACCAGGTAAAATAACTACCTTCATAGTTGGATATTGTAATTGTTCTAATGCTAACTTTCTTCTGTTACCATTAATTAAAAATCCATCGCATGTAATTATTGCAGGAGAATTTTGACCAGTGTGACTTAGAGATTTCATTAGGATTTTCGTTAACTCAGAATCTTTCAGATCTAAAAATGTAGCAAGGATTTCTTGAGTTTTATTATCTCTTTCTAAAAGCGGACCATATTGTTTTTCATAACTAGCAACATCAGTTGAAATCCTACCATTGTCTTTTCTATATCTCAATAATTCTATCGGTACTTCCCATACTTCTCTTTCTATACCTTTTTTGTTTTCATCTCGGAAGTTTATAACTGCGGTTTTGGGAGGTAATGCTTTTCTTCTTCTTTTCTTAATTTCATTTGCAAAATCTTCGATTATGTCTCTAACTTTTGGAATTGTTATTTGTTCCATAAACGCTCCATTAGATTTTATTTGTTCCTTGTTGATTTAAGAAAATTAATGCTTAACTCTGCTATTGACTCCCCATCCTCTGAAATAAATTAAAAATTAAGAGAGGATGCAAATGTAACCCATAAACTCAATGCAAACTTAAGTTTTAATTTTTATCAGGTCAATTAACATTTAGTAAAAAAATTACGAGGCTAAAAGCAAATTACAACTTTAAATGTGGAGACTACCAAAGAAGGTGGACTCCATATTGTAAAAATTTTTTTATCTTTCCCAGCCAATTTTAAATTTAACCGGAAACTTTTATGTATTATTCAAAACTTGATAGAGAACAAGTTAGATTGAAAAAAAAATTAAGGAAAATAATATATGTCAAACATTCAACTATTTGAGAACCGCCAGGTAAGAAGTACCTTCTTCGAAGGCAAGTGGTATTTTGTAGTAGAAGATGTTGTCAAAATACTTACGGATAGTGTAAATCCGAAAGATTATATCAAAAAATTAAAAAAGCGTGACGCTGAGTTGACTAAAGGGTGGGGACAAATTGTCCCCACCCTTTCGGTAGAAACGGCTGGGGGAAAACAGAGGATGAGCTGTGCAAATGTGCAAGGCATGTTACGCATTATTCAATCAATTCCATCGCCCAAAGCAGAACCATTTAAACTCTGGCTTGCTAAAGTGGGGCAGGAACGTTTGGAGGAAATCGAAAATCCCGAACTTGCACAGACACGTATGCGGCAAATCTACAAAGCTAAGGGGTACAGCGATGAATGGATAGAAAAACGTGTGCGAGGAATAGCTGTTAGGGATGAACTGACAAACGAGTGGCAAAAACGCGGTGTAAAAGAAGGAAAAGAATATGCAATACTTACATCAGAAATAAGTAAAGCTACTTTTGGTTTAGTTCCAGGCGACTATAAAAAATTAAAAGGATTAACCAAGCAACAGGAAAACCTGCGCGATCACATGACAGACCTTGAATTGATCTTCACAATGCTGGGGGAAGCATCAACAACGGAAATTGCCAGGACAAAAAATGCCCAGAAATTTCTTCAGAATAAAAAAGCAGCAATCGAAGGCGGAACAATTGCGGGCAACGCACGGAAGGAATTGGAAAAAAAATCAGGTCGAAAAGTTGTAACAAGCGAGAACTATAAATCTTTAACAGAAAAACAAAAACGGCAGATTGATAAAGAAAAGAAATAATATTTGTTTGTCTCGAAGTGCAATTTGTCCAAAAACTGTCATTCCGATCTGGTTTCGGAATCTCATCATTTGAAATCTCGTAGAATTGAGAACCTGAAATAATTTCAGGTTGACAATTTTATAGTTATTGGACAGACTGGTGATAGTGTGAGCTGAAAAGTAAGATTTTAATGTTCTACCTTTTTTTTACTCAAAGGTGGATACTGCCTAAGAAGATAGATTCCACATAACCAAAATTTTTTTATCTTACCACACCCAATTATAAATTTTTCCGGAGTCCTATGTCTGATACTAGACTTAATATTGAAAAACTTTCTATAAATACAATTCGCACACTTTGTATAGATGCCGTGCAAAAAGCAAACTCGGGTCATCCTGGAATGCCGCTTGGAATGGCGCCGATTGCTTATGCTCTTTATTACAAAACAATGAAACACAATCCTGCAAATCCTAACTGGAGAAACAGAGATAGATTTGTTTTATCGGCTGGACACGGAAGCATGCTTTTATATTCTATTCTTCACCTTAGCGGTTATAATATTTCTTTAGATGATCTAAAAAATTTCAGGCAATGGGGAAGTATAACTCCCGGGCATCCTGAGCTTGGACATACACCTGGAGTTGAAACCACAACCGGTCCTCTTGGACAGGGTTTTGCAACCGCCGTAGGAATGGCAATTGCGCGTGATTATTTGGCTGCACTTTTTAATAAAGATGATATTAAAATTATTGATCACGGTATTTGGGGAATTTGCAGTGATGGTGATTTGATGGAAGGAATTTCGCACGAAGCAGCTTCACTTGCGGGGCATTTAAAACTTAACAAGTTTGTTTTCTTTTATGATGATAACCACATAACTATTGACGGAAATACAAGCATATCATATTCCGATGATGTGGCGAAAAGATTTGAAGCATACGGCTGGCAGGTGCTTACAATATTAGATGTTAACAATTCCGATCAAGTTGATAGAGCAATTAAACTTGCGCGTTCAAGCTATGATAAACCGACTTTAGTAATTACTAAAACACATATTGGATTTGGAAGCCCAAACAAGCAAGACAAATCATCGGCACACGGCGCACCGCTTGGTGAAGAAGAAGTAAAGCTGACAAAAAGAAATCTTGGTATGCCTGAAGACAAAACTTTTTATGTTCCGGATGAAGTGTACTCACACTTTAAAGGAATAGCTGAGTGCGGGCAGGAAGCAGAAGATTTGTGGAGTAAAACTCTTGATGAGTATAAAATTAAATATCCCAAAGATTATGCTTTGTTCGATTCAGTCATGAAGCTTGAGTTTGATCAAGAATGGTTAAATCATTTACCAAAGTTTGAAGATTATTCTGAAAAAATTGCTACACGAGTTGCCTCGGGTAAAGTATTAAATGCTGCCGCAATAGATATTCCTACCCTTATTGGAGGCTCCGCAGATCTTAATGAATCAACCATGACTTATATAAAATCCTCAACTTCATTTTCTGCCGAAGATAGAAAAGGAAGAAACATACATTTTGGGATTCGTGAACACGCAATGGGTGCTGTGTTAAATGGAATGGCTATTTACGGCGGTATTATTCCTTTTGGTGCAACGTTCTTAATTTTTTCAGATTACATGCGTCCTGAAATTCGGCTTGCGGCTTTGATGAAACAAAAAGTAATTTATGTTTTTACTCACGATAGCATTGGACTTGGAGAAGACGGACCAACACACCAACCAATAGAACAAATAGCTTCTCTTCGTGCTATTCCCAACTTAACAGTAATCCGTCCTGCAGATGCAAATGAAACTGTTGAAGCATGGAAGTATGCAATAAATCATAAAGGTGGACCGGTTGCATTAATCCTAACAAGACAAAAACTTCCTATTCTTGATCAGAACAAATATGGCTCTGCAAAGGGATTGCAGCGTGGTGCTTATGTTGTTAAAGATTCTAAACAAAATCCTGACTTACTTTTAATTGCTTCTGGTTCAGAAGTATCGTTATCGTTAAAAGCAACAGAACAGCTTGAAGCAGAAGGAAAAAATGTTAGGGTGATTAGTTTTCCGAGTTGGGAAATATTTGAACAGCAAGATGAAGAATATAAAAATTCTGTTTTACCTAAAGACATCCAAGCTAAATTATCTGTTGAAATGGGTATTGGAATGGGCTGGCAAAAATATGTCGGGGATTCCGGTGAAACATTAAGTATTGAAAAGTTTGGTGCTTCTGCTCCTGATAATGTTTTATATGAGAAGTATGGATTTACAGTTGAGAATGTTGTTGCAACTGCAAAGAGAGTTTTAGATAATTGCCGGTAAGGTAAATAATTTTAATATTTCTAATTGTTAAGAATTTTAAAGAGTGTGTTAAAACCACATAGATGTCATTTCGAAGGAGTCCTCGACTGAGAAATCTTTACGAATTATCAGACTTCTCTCTTCGTTCGAAGTGACAAACATAGTCTTTACGCTACCAATAAATGTAAGGACAATAAATTATTATGAGCAAGCTAAGAAAAAATTTTACAGAGAAAGAATGGAAAGATTGCTGCGGAAGTTTTTGTAATGATTGTAATATTGCCAATTCTTATCGTGATAAGTTTGGTAAGAAGGATGGCGAAAGGAAATTCAATAAAGATTATAAAAAACAAAAAAATAAATCTTACTAATAGAGGGATAAATGAAAAAAATCTTAATTGCTCTTGTTATAATATTTATCGGCATTCAATTTATTCCAGTTGAAAGAACAAATCCACCCGTTATTTCAGAAATTGATGCACCAGCAGATGTTAAAGCTATCCTAAAAAAAACTTGTTATAATTGCCACTCCAACGAAACAAACTGGGTGTGGTACACTAAAATAGCCCCCGCCTCTTTTCTTGCAGCTAGTGATGTTAACGAGGGAAGAAAACATTTAAATTTTTCCGAGTGGGATATCAACAAAGAAGTGAAAATTAAAGAGGATGTCTGGGACGAAGTACGCGAAGAGCAAATGCCGCCCTGGCAGTATCGGGTCTTTCACAGCGAATCGAAATTGACACAGGAAGAGAAAGATATTCTAAGAAACTGGGCTGCAAATAAATAGCAGTTATGATGAGTAATAAACCACAAATAAAATTTTCACAATTGTGGGGGCAGGTTGATTTTACAAAGCTATCTACATTATCATTAATATTTTCAAATGTTCTTGTAATATTTTTCGCAATTATCGATAGTCTCTCGGCAATTGATGTGTTGTGGATTTACTGGACACAAAGCGTAATTATAGGAATATTCAATTTTGTTAAAATCATTACACTTAAAGAATTTTCAACAGAAGGATTTAGACAAGGCAACAAGCAAGTTCTTCCAACCAGGGGCACAAAAATTTCTACAGCTATATTTTTTCTTATCCACTACGGATTCTTTCATTTTATTTATGCCATATTCCTCAGCAGCTTTTCAATTATGGGATATTCTAAGCCCGGCAAGTTTGAAACGAGCTACTTTCTATTTACAACAGTTATGTTTTTTATAAGCTATCTTGTTGAGTTTATTAATTCTAAAAATAAAGAGTCGGAAGAATTGTCCAATCTCGGAAAATTAATGTTTGCTCCTTATGTAAGAATTATTCCTATGCACCTAACGATTATCTTCGGTGGATTTATTGCTGCCGCCGGTTCTTTCTTTTCCGCAGATACAAATCTGGCAATTATTGTACTTTTTACAGGAATAAAAACTGTGGTTGATCTTATAACTCATTCGTTTAATTTTGATATATTAAAGAAACAAGCGGAATCTGTTTCTGATTAATGGTTAGATAATTTTTTTGCTAATCTTTATTTTGAAGATATGAAAACTGCTTTTAAAATATTTTTATTTGTTCTGGTTAACTCTTCTATTTTCTATGCACAATCAGAACAAAAAAATAGCTTTCACACCAATGATTCATTAAAAATTAAAATCAACCCAAACCCATTAACTCAAATGCAGATTAAGTTTGATGAATTTGAATTACATCGCGAACTGAATAATATAAAAATGAAGGTTCCGATTGATGGTGACCCGCAAACTATTTGGTTAAGAACATCAATTGCGATCTCTAACACAGAAAATTTTGGTAAAGAATTTTCTCCACATTTTTTATCTCCGCTTGAAAAACAATATTTAGAAAACTCAAAATTTAATCCTGTAAGATATATACTTGGAATGGCGCAAGTTGGAGCTGTTGGATATCTTGCTTATCGGCATATTAAAAAATATGGGTTTATAAAATAGATTCGGTAAAAAGTTTTTTCATCCCCTTATCCTTAAAATAATCCTTTCTTTAACTAATCTTGAAAACAACGAAACATTTTCGACTTCAACATGTCTTAATAAGCAGAACCAATAAAATCTAAGAGGTTGATTATGAAACCCGATATTACAAATGTAGAATTACGAGCAAGTGTATTTGGAATTTTATTTGCAATCTTTGTATTTGCCGCTTTGCTTTCATTAACAAGATGCTCCTCGGGAGTTACGGAGAATAATCCTTCGGATCAAAAAAGTTTTACCGGTGATAAATCTTTTTCTTTCAAAGAGGAAGGATCAACTTGGCGAGTTGATTTTGACGGTGATGAAATATCAGCATTATATAAAGATGGCGCTCAATTACCGGACAGTGAAATTAATCAGCACAAAGATATGATTTACGAAAAGCTTGATGGTCTAAGACAAGAATACCCGAAGCCATCGAATAATGTTCACCACTTTCATTTTGATGGGGATAAGTTTGGTGAGGATATGAAAAAGTTTAAAGATTATTTTGATAGAGATTCACTTATGCATTTTAAGATTGAGTTTGATGAAGATGAGTTTGAAAAAAATATGGAAAAGCTGGAAGAGCACTTAAAAGATTTGAAGGATAAAAAGATTGAGCCATACTTT
>JAVHOU010000221.1:0-8953 GCA_036170275.1 Ignavibacteriaceae bacterium | reverse complement strand
AAATGAAAAAAATGAATTCCTTTCTTGCAGAACTTAAAAGAGAACTTGTTAATGATGGTTATATAAAATCAACTGATGAAGATTTTGATTTAGAAATGGATATAGACAACACAAGAATTAATGATGTTAAAATAAAATCAGAAAATCATGTAAAGTATAAAGAAATATATAAGAAACATTTTGATAAAGAACTTGATGGTACTTTTAAGATTAAAAAAGATTAATTCGTATTGATGATCTCTCTCCACATAAGCTCGCAGAATAGTCTGCGGGCTTGTTTTTTAAGCAGAAAGGTTATAACAGAATCTTACCGCATAAATTGTCCACATTCCCAATATCCTTCCTTTTGACCAAAAAATGAACTCCCACTTGACATTTTGCTATTAATATGATATCATTACAATAGCAATTTTAATAAGGAGTACAAAATGGACAAAATAACTGAAAAATCAGCAGCAAAGATTAATGGTTTTATTTCTTTGTTTATCCTGATAGCGCTTTTCGCATTAGATATTTACCTTTTATCAATTGGTATTCGAAACGAGGACCCATCTATTATGTGGTTCTTTATTCCACTTGTGTTCATAACCTTTGTAAGCTTTGGTGGATTTATGATAGTCCAGCCAAACGAATCAAAAGTATTAATGTTGTTTGGCAAGTACACCGGTACGGTTAAAGATTCTGGTTTTTGGTGGGTTAATCCATTTACAGTAAAAAAACATGTTACACTAAGAATAAGAAACTTTAATAGCGAGAGACTAAAAGTAAATGATCTTCATGGTAATCCAATTGAGATTGCAACTGTAATTGTTTGGAGAGTAGTCGATTCAGCTCGTGCAATTTTTGATGTTCAGAACTACGAACAATTTGTTGCGATACAAAGTGAAACTGCAATCCGTTCAATGGCATCAGAATATCCTTATGATGTAGATGATGATAAACCATCTTTACGCGGCACACCGCAAGAGATTGCAGAGAATTTAAAAAACACTTTACAAACAAGATTAGAAGTTGCCGGTGTTGAAATTATAGAATCAAGAATAAGCCATCTTGCTTATGCTCAAGAAATTGCCCAGGCGATGTTAAGAAGACAACAAGCACAGGCTGTAATTGCAGCAAGAGCTAAAATTGTTGAGGGTGCGGTTGGTATGGTGCAAATGGCACTTAAGGCATTAAGTGATCAAAATATTGTTAAGCTTGATGAAGATAAAAAAGCAACAATGGTAAATAATTTAATGGTTGCGCTTGTTTCAGAAACATCAACACAGCCGGTTATTAATACAGGAACGTTGTACCAATAATTCATAATCAAATAATGTAACGCTTGATTGTGTGATAAGATTTACGATGTTCGATAGTAAAATTTAGTATGATTGCATGGAAATGAATAAATATTTGACGGGATTAAAATTAAATCCATGCATTCATACAAAAATGCAACCTTGCTTTTAGAAAATTTTCGAAGTACTGTTAATTATTTTCTTAATTATTCCGGATCAGAAGTAATATGAAAAAAATCTCGGATTATCTTGTTGAATCTTTAACACTTATTCAACCTTCACTATTTAAAAGGGAGTTTGAGTTAAAGTCATCAACTGAATTGATTGCAAAAATGTATTACCCAAAGTTTTTTAGTACAACCGCTGTTGTTGAAGTATCTGGTGAAAAATTCGAGATTAAAGTCCCGAGTATTTGGAGGTCCGATTTAGAAATATATAAAGCCGATTATCAAATGCCGTTTGCAAAATTTACATCAACAAACTTTTGGAAAACAAAAGGTGAAATCGAGCTTCCACGGGGCGAAAGAGTTTATCTAAAATTTGGGACATTTAAAAAATCCTGCGAGATTTATTCTTCATCTAACGAGTTATTGGTTTTATTCCAAAACAAGTTTTCTTTCAAAGAAAAAAATGTGATAACAATAGAGCACAGATCTGAACTATTGGATAAATATTCATGGTTAATTATGGTTGCTTGGTACAAAATTTTGCAGCGTAACCGAAGAAATTCGGCTGCTTCTGCATAGTTAAAAAAATAATAGAACTTTAAATGGCTGAAAAGAAAAAATTCTTATTAAGAATTGATAGTAATGTTTACGCCGCCCTGGAAAAATGGGCGGCTGATGATCTGAGAAGCATTAATTCCCAGATTGAGTATTTATTAACCGATGCATTAAAAAGATTTGGAAGATTAACACAATCCCAGCCAATATCACAGCCCGAAAAGACGAATGATAATAATTCTAAGCCTTAAATTTTTATAACAAGAATCAGCCAAACTTATAAAAACTGCGAAAAAACAAACATTCGGATATATTTTTAATGCTTTGCTCTTTTCTGGTGTAAGTGTATTTATTAAGTTTACTCTCACGATTTTTTATAGGAGTATAAATGAAATATTCAAAAATTATTTTGATTGCAATAACGGCAACTGTATTTGCCGCATGTTCATCTCTAAAGCTATCCCCGGCAGAATTTGGCTGGCCCATCGAATCGGTTTTAAAAGTTGATGACAAGGGGTTTGCAAAAGAAGATCGATATTCTCTATCATATAACACCAAGGCTATGTTCTTTGAAGAAACAAAAGATTCAATGTCTTATAAAGGAAAGTCAATTCGTTTAATCAGAAACATGGAGGGCTTTTACTTTATGACATCAACAGATTTTAAAAATGTTTATGTTTTTTCTGTTGATAAAAATGAGTTCTCTTTAGAAAATAAAATCCAGATAAATGAAACCGGTCTTAAAAATCCTGCATTCAATCAAAAATTTCCTTTTATAGAATTACTTGATGAAGGAAATACTTTTAAACTTACATCTGAGGGAATTGACGGAGGAACGAAATGAAAAGGACAATAGTTTTTATTTTATATTTTTTGGGTTTTTTCTTAACAGCATCACAAGTCTTTGCTCAGTCAGATTATGAAATGGTGCAAAGCTTTAAAGAAAGACATCAAAAAATTGAACAGGGCATTAAATCCGCAGCGAGTCTTGATGATCTAAATAATCTAACAGCCGAAATAGACAAACTGAAAAGAGATTTTTCCACCAAACAGGATATTCTTGATAAAAGTTTGTATCCCGATAATCTTACTTCTTCACTCGATAAACTTACCGCTGCAATCGAAACACGCAGTGGTGACTTTACAGAAATTGTAGGGCTTGAGACAGAAGTAACAACACTAAAATCTGAAATTGATCTTCTGAATAAAAGAAACGGTGATCTGATAAATCAAATTTCTGTTCTTGAATCACAAAGAAAAAAAGATGCTTCAACTATTTCTAAGCTGGAGAATCTTATTGCAGACCTTAGAGCTATTACGCTTAAACGCGATGAATTAATTTACAGCATTATAGACAGCTTAACCCCTAAGTTAGCTGGTGATGTTTCTACCATGACACAGCAAGACAAAGAACAGGTTTATTCCCAAATAGAAAAAAACAGTGTGCTCGCGGTAGTTAAAAAGTCCTTACGGGATAACAGCCGCTTTCTTGATGTAACAACCCTTAAAGCAAATGATCTTGAAGAAGTTAAAAAACAGCAGCAAAGCTTTTCAACAATGTGGCATAAAATAGGACCAAAGCTTGTGGATGTTTATGCAAACAAAAAAGACAAGGCTGCTGAGTTGAAAGACATTGATAATCTTTTTACTGCCTGGTCGAACAATATAAGAAGAGAAGCCTGGGAATCGATTCGTGAAGAGTTTTCATTAAACAATATTAACCTTCAAAGTTTTTCCAGCGGAAAAGAATTTGTAGATGTTGTTACTCTATTTATTTCAGATGAAATGAAAAACTACGGAGTTAAAAGTAAAGATGAATCAGAAAAAACATATTCCCTTTTTGCTGATAGCGTTTGGTTCAAATCTTTTAATACAGAGTGGATGCCCTATCTTTTAGAAAATAATCTTTTAACAAAAGAGCAAAAAGAAGGACTTGAAAAAAAGATTTCTGAATGGAAATCCCTGGTTTTTCCAACAAACCTTACCTGGCTTTACGGGGTAATTGCCTTATTAGTAATAGTTGGTGCTTTATTTTTCTTTATAAGAAAAAAGAAACCAAGCAGCGTACCACCGCCCATTAGTCCAGCTAATAATTAGTTTTAGAATCCCGCCTCGGCGGGATTTTTTTTGATTTATAACACATTGCTGTAAAATTGAATTTGTTGTTTGTTTATCTTGTTATATGTTTATGCAAGCATATCAATCAGTTATAGTTTTAAATAAAATATATTAGGAGGCAAAATGAAAATTGGAATTTTAGGTTCCGGAATTGTTGGACAAACACTTGGTTCCGGATTTATTAAATACGGGCATCACGTTAAGATTGGAACGAGCAATACAAGTAAGTTAAGTGATTGGCTTAAATCTGCCGGTTCAAATGCATCTGCTGGATCTTTTGATGAAGCAGCAAAATTTGGTGACTTAATTTTGCTTTCAGTAAAAGGCACGGCGGCTATCGCAGTATTAGAAAAAGCAGGGAAACAAAATCTTATAAATAAAACCATCATTGACACAACAAATCCAATTGCTGATGCAGCTCCAGTAAATGGAGTTCTTAAATTTTTTACAAATCAAAATAATTCTTTGATGGAACAACTGCAAAATAAATATCCGGAATCAAATTTTGTTAAAGCATTTAGCTGTGTTGGTTCTGCGCTTATGGTAAATCCGGATTTTAATGGATCGAAACCTACCATGTTTATTGCCGGTAATTCTGATTCGGCTAAAAATCAAGTTAAGGATATTTTAAATACTTTTGGCTGGGATGTAGAAGATATGGGCAAAGCCGAAGCGGCAAGAGCAATTGAACCGTTATGTATTCTTTGGTGTATTCCCGGATTTTTGAAAAACAAATGGATGCATGCATTTAAGCTTCTAAAAAAGTAATTATAAAGATTTTATGATAAGGAAAGAATAAAATGCGACGAATATTAAATATTAGTTCTCTAATGATTCTTATTGCTGTTAATATTATAAGCTGTAAAGAAAGTAATTCTAAAATAAAAAACGAAAAGTTTACAAATATGAATGAACAAAACACAAGATTAGAAATTGCAACATTTGGCTCTGGTTGTTTTTGGTGTACTGAAGCTATTTTTGAAAGAGTAAACGGAGTTACCCGCGTTGTATCCGGATACTCGGGCGGAACAGTTGATAATCCGACCTATAAAGATGTTTGCACAGGAACAACAGGACACGCAGAATGCACACAAATTACTTTTAATCCAGCTATTATAAGTTATGATGAGCTTCTTGAAATATTCTGGAAGATGCATGACCCAACAACTTTAAACAGACAAGGCAACGATGTTGGCACACAATACCGTTCCGTAATTTTTTATCATAACGAAGGACAAAAACAAAAGGCAGAATTTTATAAGAACAAATTAACCGAAGAAAAGATTTGGGATAAACTAATAGTAACAGAAATAACTAAGTTTGAAAAGTTTTATCCCGCAGAAGATTATCATCAAGAGTATTATGATAATAATCCAAATCAAGGTTACTGCGCTTTTGTCATCACACCCAAAGTAGAAAAGTTTGAGAAAATTTTTAAAGATAAATTGAAGAAGTAATTATACTTCTTCCTTCGCGTTCTTTGCGAAAAACTTAGCGGACCCTGCCTACCGGCAGGCAGGTTTGCGCGAAATGCTTTAAGAAAATTTCTCGCAAAGAGCGCAAAGTAGAACACGCAAAGCACGCTAAGTAAATACAAACACTTAATTGTTGAGATTATTACAACAATACTATAAGTTGCTGATGAGATTATAATTAAACTTTGATTTACTTGTAATTACATATCCCTTTTCCTCTTTATCCGGCTCGGGGCGAACGATGTGATTTATTAAAAATTCTAAACTTGGTTAATCTTAATAAGTAATAGTTCGGTGCTCAACCATTGATTTAGAGGAATAAAAGTCTATGTGGATAATAATAGTAATTATATCCCTCATTATTTTATATACTATTCTGCATTTATTAGGTAAACCGAGCTTTTGGAAATTAACAAGAAAGCATCCTATAAAAGCATATAATTTCTTTTTGGAAAATGATTGTTGGTTTGTCGTTGATGGTATAAATAATTCTGAACCACCAACAGATAAACAAAATTGGGACGGACCCTTCACTCTGTTTTTGCCTAATGATAATAAACTCATAAAAATCTATGGTAAATCTTCTGTATATGAAAAATCACAAGAAGAATTTATTAGAATGTTTAAATAACATTTGGAGTAAAATATTAAAATGAATTCGTTAGGTTTAATAATAAGTTACCTCGTTTTTTCTTTTTTCCACTTTTATCAGCTAAAGCATATTAAAAACTTTCAAGGAGCCAGTCAAATTTTTAGACTAATATTAAGTTCATTTGGTTTTGTATGTATGGTCTTTATGTATGCCTTCCTGATATACTTAGGCATTAAAAGTATATGGTATTATCCTATAATATTATTTATAAGTGGTATTACTATAAAATTCATATACTCGTTTATTGAATCGAAATTTAAAATAAAAGATTATCAACTTATATTCAGTTTGCTGGGATTTGTTTTTATACCCATTACTATATTTTTTATGTTAAAATATTTTCCAAACTAGAGAACGCACCTAACCCGCAAATCAAAGCGACTGCTTTAAACATTGCGGCTTTGTACAAGTTTTAGGTTTGCGTTGTAATTGTTAATTACTCTTTAAGTTTCTTGTACAAAATAAATTTATAAATAATTATTGGCATTGGCTTTTCAGTGTTGCATTGTTGTTCTGGGCAGCGCTTTATATGTGTCTGATAAATTATATATTTACACATAGATGAATATTGAACTATTACAAATTATTTTGATGAAGTTTAGAATTGCGATTGAAGAATTTAAAGGAATTCAAAGTAGTTCAGACGAACACGATCTTGATATAAATGAGATAATGTCAAAATTCCCTAAAAGTTGTTGTGCTTATACGTGTCAATTCTTAGGTCATTATCTAAATTTTGATTTAGGCATTAAACCTATTGTAAACTGTTTTGGGGTTTTTAAAAATGGAGGTTCGCATGAATGGCTGAAATATGAAGAATATATCATTGACATAACCCTTGACCAGTTTGATGCAAAATTTCCTAAAATATTTTTTTCACTCCTAAGTGAATTTCATAGAAATAAGTTTGCCACAATAAAAGAATCTGAAGGATTGTTCGATTTTAAACATTGGAGTAGTTCTCAAATAAAATACTATAATGGTTTAATAAAGTTGATGAATTCTTAAAAACATTTATTAATTTTTAATAGAGTTACTTATGCAAAAGTTAAATAGTAAAATTAAGTTACTTACAAAAAGTATAATAAATATTAATCTTTCAGGTAAAATTATAATTTTTATTCTTTTAGGTTTTTTAATATACCAACATATATATTATAAAAATCTTATCACTCAAAATGAAAGAAATTTTGAAAGTTATTTGGACGATTTAGAATATAACTTCAATGATGTTGAAAATGCTATGAGTGATTTGATAAGCGAAGTGGATGATTTTAATTATGAAAATTGGGGATCAAATGTCGATGATGTCAGAAATTTTGCTGATGAATTAGAATCACAGATATCAGACTTTGCTTCATCTATTACAGGCAATTACTCTTATAGCGGATATGGTGGAATTCGAATTAGATAATAAACCTGACCGCCACATCAGCTTGGTAGTTTGGGTGAATCGATGTTATGTTACGATAATATTTTCAAATGGAAAATCAAACAAATGGATGCAAAAGAAATTTTACAACTTAAACACAAAAACACTATAAATTTTAAAAATAGTAATATCCCTGTATTTAGGGTCATACCAATTGATAGACTACTTCAACTATTTAATGAAAAAAAGAATACACTTGTAAAACCTGAACTGTGGGATGACCCATTTGAAAATTTCTTTTTAAAATCGAAAGGAAGGTCTGCCAACAATACAATTATTAGTCTAGATGATCTCAGGAAAAATCTGTATGGACAATGTTGGACATTAAATGAAGAAGAAACTGATGCTTTATGGAGAATATATTCTCCATTTAAGAATGGTGTGAGAATAAAAACTACAGTAAATAAATTATTTGATTCCTTCTTTAACGAATCCGATGATTATGCACCCATTTCATATTTTGTTGGTAGAGTATTCTATGATGACGAAGATAAAATTGTAAATTATTTTGAAAAAAATTTAAATGCGGGAGATTTACTCCAGACTGACGGGAAAGGAATTGTTAAAACCCTTTTAATAAAACGTAAAGAATTTAAGCACGAAAATGAGGCAAGATTAATTTATTTTAATCAAAGAAAAAAAATTACCGATAATTTCTTTAAATATAATTTTGATACAAATAACATAATTGAAGAAATATTATTTGACCCGAGAATGGAACACGCACTTTATCAAACATATGAATCTATAATTAAAAATTTTGGTTTTGCTGGTTCAATTATTAAATCAAAGCTATATCAATTTAGAGAACTTAATTTAAGATTTAATATATAAGATATAAACTTTTAAGCTACCTAGCGCCTTCTCTCAACCTAATCACTCTTAATGCCCTTCTCCATACATTTTTTCCCCAGCCTCAATTTTTAGCTTAAGATAATTCTGCACCGGAGGAAGCGGACATGTTGCATACTTTGTAAAAACGCAAGGCGGATTATATGCTTTATTAAAATCTAAAATTATTGTCCCGGTTGAGTCTGGTTTTTTAACATACATAAATCTTCCCCCGCCGTAAGTTTCATCACCGCTTGTTTGATCTGCAATGATTAAAAATAAATTATCGCCGCCTTCATCAACAGCATCTATCTTAAATGTTTTCCCTTCACGTTCAAACACAACTGCGCCCGGAGATTTTTCTTTACTAATTTGTCCCAATATATTTGGAACAGCAATTTCTTTTGGCGGGTTGTAAGATTCAAACTTTGCTTTGATATTCC
>JAVHOU010000220.1:0-8721 GCA_036170275.1 Ignavibacteriaceae bacterium | reverse complement strand
ATTGCCTGAACTTCTAATTGATTATGTAATCCAGCACGAGTTAGTTCATACGATATATCATAATCATAGCTCAAGGTTCTGGAAATTGTTGGATGAGGTTACCGGCGGAGCAAAGAATTTAGACAAACAGTTAAAGAATTACAGGATAGCTATATATTAAAATTCCACCGGATGCTTTTGCAGCGATGGATTATCATCTGGATTGGATTTATGCAAGCCTTGCCAACATATTTTTAACGTTCAATGGAGGACATATGGTTTCAATTGAATATACCTGAGTATTTATTAAAGATTACTCTATGTGATGAAACCGGAAAAGCTTCGATCTTAGGGCGTAAATGGAAAGTTGAAAGAACTTAAATAATTGGTAATAGAAGTGATTAAATACTTTTCACTCTTTTACTTTATAACATTCTTTCCTTTTATGTTAACCTTAATTTTATAAAGTGCATTCGTTTCAACTTCTGTAAGATAAAGTGTTTTGTAATCTGGACCACCAAATTCAAGATTAGTTGGTTTTGCACCAGGGGTTTCTATTTTCTGAATCAATTCACCTTCGGGTGAAAATATATAAACTGCGTTACCGCCGAAATGTGCTGCATATAAGTTTCCATTTATATCAAATTCAATTCCATCAGGATCACCGCCGTGAATTGATACAAAGTCTTCTTTATCAGTAAGTCTATAGTCATTTGTAATATTGAATCTTACTATCTTCTGTTTAGCAGATTCACACACATAAAGTTTTCCATCAGCAGGGGATATGTTTATTCCATTTGGAAATGCAAGGCTATCCGCTGCAAGTTTTACTTGCTTTGTATTTGCATCAATAAAAAATATCCTGCCGTCTAAAATTTTAGGGTCATAACTATTTGGATCAGTAAAATATAAATTTCCTTTTGTATCTAACACCAAATCATTAGGGCGATTAAATTTAACTCCCTGATAACCATCTGCATATATTTCAATTTTAGGATTTTTATTTATTCTTAAAATTTGTCCTTTGCCGTATTCACAAACATATAAATATCCATCTTTACCAAATGCGAGTCCATTTGTTTTTTCAATGCTGATCGATTCATTTGTCTTAATAACAAAAGTGTCTGCTAATCCATTTGAGAATTTTGTTATCCATCCACCATAGCAATTAGAAAGATATATTGATGAAACTCCATCATAAGCAGGACCTTCCGGAAAGTTTAATCCATCTGCGACCTTAATCCATTTTTGATCCGTATCAACAATCTGCGAATATGAATTATTATTAGAGATTGAGATCAGGACAAAAATAAAAAGCAAAATGTGTATTATTCTATTCATAATATTTCCTTAAATCTTTTTCAAATATCTTCTTTCTACTGATACAAATTTATAAATTTTAAACGGAAATATTTTATCAGTTTTTAGAATGATTACAATTATGAAAAACCTTCTTAACAAACTATTTTTTTTAATAATCTTATCAGAGTCAATTACATTTGCTCAATCAGAACAGAAGTTTGCTGATATCGGCAATTTGCAATTAACCTCGGGTCAGGTTATTACTAATTGCAAAATTGGATATAGAACTTTTGGGCAAATGAATCAGGACTCTAGTAATGTAATAATCTTTCCAACATGGTTTGAGGGAACTAGCGAAAGTGTCGGACGATTAATTCAGAAGCACAGTTTTTTAGATACCACAAAATATTTCATCATTGCCATTGATGCACTCGGGGATGGAATCTCATCTTCACCTTCAAACTATAATGTGTATAAAATAAAATCTTACCCTGAAATCACAATTAGAGATATGGTTAACTCACAGTATAAATTAATAAAAAATGTTTTTGGTATAAATCATTTGTTAGGAGCAGTCGGCGGCTCTTTAGGTGGAATGCAGGTTCTTGAGTGGGCAGTTATTTATCCTAACTTTATCGATAAAATAATTTCTTATGTAGGAACACCAAGATTATCAACTTATGATTTATTATGGATGAACACTCAACTAAATATTATTGAGACTGAAATGAAATATGGCGTAAGTGAACAAGAAATCAGAAAATCTCTCGCAATGCTTATGGCTGGATTATCAAGAACACCTGATTATGTTGTTGATAAAGTAAAACCGGAGGATTTCAAAACGTACCTTTCAAGTTTTGATAAGGAATATTCACAAACTTTTACCCTTGAAGATTATCTATCTCAGATAAAAGCGATTATGACTCAAAACATTTCTAGAGAATTTAATAATTCAATGGAAGCTGCTGCATCCAAAATAAAAGCTAAAATGATGATCATAATTTCTGAAACTGATTTATTGGTTAATCCAACTGAGGCAAAAGTTTTAGCAAAACTAACGAATGCTAAAACACTTTTCTTAAATAATAATTGCGGGCATTTAGCCGTTTCTTGTGAGTTGGAAAGATGCAGCAAAGAGATTGACGATTTTTTAAGTAATTAGTAAAAATAATTTATGAGATTGCATCATTAATAATATTTCCTAAATTGTCATTCACACGAAAGAGCTTGTGTGAAAACTCTATAAATGTCATTTCGAAGGAGTCCTCGACTGAGAAATCTGAACAAATTATAAGACTTCTCCCTCCGTTCGAAGTGACAAACACAATTTTCAAATAGTCACGAAAGTGGGAATCAATTTTCTTTTAAGTCCGATAGATGACGGATCGGATTCCCGTTGGAATTTATCCTGATAGAATCGGGACGGGAAAGACACCTAAAACCGGTTTTTGAGACAGGCTTAATTATTCATTAGGATGGATACTTACCAATTAATTTATTTATCCAACGGTGAAAACTATGAAGACTTTTTACCGGCTCACTATACATAAAAATACACTCGCGTGATACACAATCGATTTTATTTTCCTTGCAATAATTAATCGCTAACGGTGATTCCGAGCCTTGCTGCATCCATATTTTATTTATTCCTAAATTATTTACTTCTCTAACAATACTATCCAATTCTATTGGAGACACAACTGTTATAACACCATCTAAATTAACAGGAATGTCAGTTAAAGAATTATATAATTTAACATCATTCACAAAGCCGCCATTTTTATTTACACCGAAAACATTGTATCCGTTTTGTTTAAGATGTTCATATACGCTTACTCCGAATCCTTTTCCAGTAGATGAAACTCCAACAACAGCAATGTTTTTTAAATCTAAAAAAGATTTTATTGATTCATATTTCATGATTAACTCCTCTTAAAATAACATTACAAAATTACAAATTCTTAGATGAAAAATAATCTAAAATATTCTTGTAGAAATAATTTAGTGCATTTATTTCTATTTCATAAAATATTGTCAATTAGTTAACTTTGTTTGTAATTATTTATAAACTAATAGCAATCAAAATGAACTACGAAGAAGATAAACCCATTTCATATTGTGGAATATTTGGTGTCTATGGTACGGACAGTGCTGCAATAAATGCTTATTATGGTTTGCACGCTCTGCAGCATCGCGGGCAGGAAGCCTCCGGTATTGTTACGCGATCGTTTAATGGTGATGGTAAAGCCCACTTTAATATTGTTAAAGGGGAAGGACTTGTTACGGAAGTATTTGCAGATCATAATTTACTAACAGATACGCTTATAGGAGATTCGGCAATAGCGCATAACAGATATTCAACAACCGGTTCTGCAAAATCCAGAAAAAATATCCAGCCATTTTTGGTTAATTACAGAATGGGCAATCTAGCAATAGGACATAATGGAAATCTTACGAATGCAAAAAAACTTCGTGAAGAACTTGTTAATGAAGGTGCAATCTTCCAAACTTCCAGTGATACAGAAGTTATACTTCATTTAATTGCAAGAAGTAAATTAGATAATCAAATTGATCAGATATTGGAAGCGCTGAGAAAAATTGAAGGTGCATATTGCGTTGTTATCCTTACTGATGATAAACTTATTGCCGCTCGCGATCCACTTGGTTTCAGACCATTATCAATAGGCAAATTGGAAAATGCATTTTTGATTGCATCTGAAACTTGTGCGTTTGATATTCAATCAGCGTCATTCTTAAGAGAAGTTGAACCTGGAGAAGTAGTCGTTATCGATAACGAAACTTTAAAAACTGAGCAAATAAAATCTTACAGAATAAATGGTAATCCTGAGCCAAAAAAACATTGTGTATTCGAGTACATTTATTTCTCACGTCCGGATAGTTTTATTTTTGGGCACAACGTTGATAAGATGAGAAGGAGGCTTGGAAAAGTTTTAGCTCGCACTCACCCAGTTACTGATCCTGACGGTGAAAGAGTTTATGTTATTAGTGTTCCTGACAGCTCTAATACTACAGCCTTAGGATATGCGAGAGAATTAGAAAAAGAGGGGATTGATGCGCGTTTAGAAATTGGATTAATCCGAAGTCACTATATTGGAAGGACGTTTATACAGCCGGGTCAAAGTAATCGGGAAATTGGAGTGCGCATAAAATTTAATATCGTTAAAGGTGTGCTTGAGGGCAGGACAATTGTTGTAGTTGATGATTCGATTGTTAGAGGTACGACTTCAAAACAGTTAGTTCACTTATTAAAGGAAGCAAATCCAAAATCTATTCATCTAAGGATATCATCGCCGCCAATTATGTATCCTTGTTTTTACGGAATGGACTTTCCAAATAAAAAAGAATTAATTGCTCATCAACTTAATGGTAACATTGAAGAGATTAAAAATTATCTTGAAGTAGATAGTCTTGAATACTTAACTATCGAAGAGATGTTGGAAGCAGTATCAGAAGCGGGTGAAGAAAATTTTTGCACCGCTTGTTTTTCCGGAAAATATCCAACTAACATCGATATTAACTTCAAGAAGGAAATGTATGAAGTTTAATCCTGTTTTTATTCTTGTTACTTTGGTATTATTTACTATTCCTTCGATTGCTCAAAAAACTTATTTTATTAAATACAAAAGTTCAGTTCCCACTTACTCGATTGATGAAAAACTAAAGCTGCAAAAGTTTAGTAAAGTTGCTGAATCAAAATCTACATCGCTTCCAAAATTCAATATCGAACATTTTGCAAAAGGTGTTGGACAAAAGGATGAAGCATTAAATAGAATTCTAAAAGTAAGCTTTTCGGATAATGTTGATGAAACAAGTTTGATTCAAATACTTTCCAACGATCCTGAAATCGAATATGTACAAAAATCAACAACATATAAATTGGATATAATCCCAAATGACAGTCTTATTTCTGAGCAATGGGCGTTAAATAAAATCGAAGCATTTGATGCATGGAATATTACCGAAGGATCAGATACAGTATTATTAGGAATAATTGATACGGGAATTGATTACAATCATCCTGATTTAAAAAATCAAATATTTATCAACCCAGGTGAAATCGGAATAGACATTAATGGAAAAGATAAAAGAAGTAATGGTATTGATGATGATGGTAATGGTTTTATAGATGATTATCGCGGCTGGGATTTTACTGATCGGGTTGGATTTCCATTTGATTCAACTGGCGGAGATTATTTAAACTGGGACAATAATCCATACGATGATCAAGGACATGGCACTTATATTTCGGGAATAGCTGCTGCGCAATCTGATAATTTAATTGGAATTGCCGGAACTGCTCCCAAAATAAAAATCTTAAATTTACGTGCTTTTGATCCGGGTGGATTTGGAGAAGAAGATGATGTTGCAGCCGCAA
The DNA here is from genome assembly GCA_036170275.1 of Ignavibacteriaceae bacterium. Lineage (GTDB taxonomy): Bacteria > Bacteroidota > Ignavibacteria > Ignavibacteriales > Ignavibacteriaceae > IGN3. The sequence goes on along the minus strand of JAVHOU010000220.1, from coordinate 3,044 downwards.
TACTTTATGCTGTTAAAATGGGATGCAAAGTTATTAATATGAGTTTTGGCGATGATGCCTTTTCTTATGTTCTTCGGGATGTTATTCGATATGCGTATTCGCAAAATGTTGTACTTGTTGCAAGTGCCGGTAATTCAGGATTAGATACGCCTCATTATCCATCTGGTTATTCTGAAGTTATCTGTGTGGGAAATTCCACCGAGCAGGATTACGTTGCGGGAAGTTCCAACTTTGGTTCTACAATCGATCTTGTTGCGCCTGGATCTTCAATTATCACTACGGCAAAAAATTCCAGCTATGCCTCAATCAGCGGAACATCAGCTTCTGCACCATTTGTTTCCGCAGCAGCAGCTTTAATCCTATCCTTACAAAATTTTACTAATGAAGAAGTAAAACAAATTATTAAATCAACCACAGACGATATTGGTGAAACAGGGTGGGATTTAAGAAGCGGTGCGGGCAGATTAAATTTATTTAAAGCGTTAACAGTTACGGCTCCTTCGGCAATAAAATTTTATAATCCTACACAGGATTTTGCAACATCGGAAAATAATATCCCGATAAAAGTATCGGTACTTTCACCATATTTTATCAACTTCAGTTTACAAGTTGGAACAGGACTTAATCCCACAAACTGGACATCATTAATTGAAAACAAATTAAATCAAATTTATAATGAAGAAGTTTATAATTTAAATGTAACCGATTATGCTGATACAGTTTATTCATTAAGATTAATAATTAATCAATCCAATGGTAGAACTTTAGAAGAACGGGTTAATTTTCATATCGATAGAACACCCCCAATTGCTGAGTTAATTTCTTTGACTCCATCTTTATATGGCGATAAATCAACGCCACTCGCAGCGGTTTATACCAATGAGCCGTCAATTGTACGAATGTATTATCGAACCGCAGGTGAAACAGATTTTAAATTTATTACGTTGGATGGTTTTACAATAAATAATCAATTTGTAAAAACAATACATTATGGATTTATTCCACGCGATCTAGTACTCCAAAATTCTGTTTATGAAATTTATTTTGTAGCAATAAATCTTGTCGGGCTAAAATCAGAAATAAAAAATAACGGAAATAATTTTTTTGTTCCCACAGAATTTAATGCCGACTTTGCTAAAGAAATTGTTTTGCCTTACACTTTACCTGCGGGCAGCCTTTTTGAAAAACCACTTAACATTTTATCTTCTGCTCAATTTTCTGATTTAGTGCTTAGAACAAATTCAAATCCTAAAATTTCTAAAATATTTCATTATGATAATCAATCATTCACACAAATAGATTCATTGCAGGATAAAATCATTAAAGACTTTGGTGATTTTAATAATAATGGCTTAACTGATCTTTTAACATATTTTGTCAGAGATGGATATATTGATGAACAGTCGAGTCAAAACTCACCCTCATTCATACAAAAGTATTCAAATTCAGGCAGTAAGTTCTGGCCCATATTAGCTAAAGATGTTGATTCGGATGGAACATTTGATATATTTTCTATTCAGTCTGATACTGTTGTTGATGTTTGGAAAGTACAATCAGATTTAAATTTAATTAAAGTAGCCTCTCTTAAAAATTTTACAACTTCAGGGCTGGGACAAAATATTTTAAATTCTCCAAATGCTGTAATTGCTGATATCGACGGAGACGGAGTAAAAGAGTTCTGGATGGTTGATCAAGATGGTGATTTATTTAGCTATAAGATTAATGGTAATAATTCATTTACCCAACAATATTTTATTCCAACAAAATTCTTAGGATCCTCATCATATTTAACCAGTGGGGATTATGATGGCGATGGTAAAGATGAGATAGCCGTTTTACTTCATTCCATAGAGAAGAATGATATTTCACCCTTCTATCGTTTAGTTATATTTAATCTTTCTAATTCGAATTTAAATATGCTATTTGATAAATCATTTATTGATGCATCTACAGAATTTAATAACACTTTTAGAAAAGCAGAAAACAGTATCCGATTCTATGATATCGATAATGACAACAAAGATGAGTTAATTCTTTTTCTATTTCCATATTCGTACATTTTTAAAAGAGATGTAACTGATAAAATTATTAATTATAAGGAAAATATTAATTCTAATTCCATTTTTATCGGCGACCTTAATAATAACGGATTACCTGAAATTGCATTCCCTTATTCAGACAAAATAAGTTTTTCAGAATTCACTATTTCCGGAAATGAAGGCACGCCCTATGATTTATCCGGATTCAGTTTAGCGAATAATTCCATTCAATTAAATTGGATAGGGGATGGAACATTATTTTATATTTATAAAGGATTTGATAAAAATAATTTGTCCCTGATTGATTCGACTATTCATAAAAATTATTTGGACCTAAATATCGAGCTGAACAAAAATTATTACTATGGTGTCAAATCTTTTAATACTTTAATCGGCGGATCATTATCATCTTTAAGTAAAATAGTTGAAGTATATTCTCACGAGCCAGCAAGACCAATTACTGCTGTAAGCAATAGTAATCAAAGTATCATCGTATCATTTTCTGAAAAGATAAAAAACACGATTGATAACCTTCAATCATTCCAGGTAATTGGTTTTGGTTATCCCAATTCAATTTCACCAAATGATCAATACTCATATCTGCTATCATTTAATAAAGAATTACCTAATGGTGTATCATCTCTCATTATAAAGGATCTAAGAGATTTCTATAATTCACCGATGATTTCTGATACATTAAATTTTATTGTGTCACCAAAACCAACGGAACAAGAATTATTTATATCTTCATTTAAAGTATTGGATGCTTATAAAATTAAAATTCAATTTAACATTAATGTTGATGCATCATCAGCAATAAAAACGGATAACTACATTTTTAATCCTGATAATAAAGTTTCTTCGGTGTCTATTGATCCAAATGATTCTAAAACTATTTATCTTGATTTAAGAAATCAAAAGCCGATTGGTTCAATAGGGAAGGAGTACGTTTTAAGAATTAGTAATCTTCGTTCTGATTTAACATCAGGGAACCTTCCTATAACT
>JAVHOU010000219.1:0-31614 GCA_036170275.1 Ignavibacteriaceae bacterium | reverse complement strand
TACGCTTCTGCCGCAACTTTGTATGAAATTGGTTTCAATCATTTCTTCCCTCAAGATAAGCGCGTGCATAAATACCCGGAGAAGCGTGACCCTGAAAATAAATCTGATCACCATCGTAACCATCACCTTTACCACGGAAGAAATGATTGAAACCAATTTCATACAAAGTTGCGGCAGAAGCGTAAGTTGAAATGTGTCCGCCAACGCTGCCTTCCTGCTTGTTAGCTTTTACAACCATTGCCATTGCAATCCAGCGAATAAGACTTTTTATACGTCTTTCAATTTCTCTATCGCCGGGAAATGGAGCTTGTTTTTCTTTTGAGATTGTATTTATATAAGGTGTGTTTGCACTAAACGGAACATGAACACCGGATTTATGTGCACGGATTTGCAACTGCTGAAGAAGTTCAATCACTCGTTCAGGTCCGCCGTGTTCAAGTACATAATCCAAAGAATAAAGCCACTCACTTGTTTCAAGCTCTTCAGTCTTTTGATCTTTTTTAATATCATCACTCATAAAAATTTCCTTTGTTCTTAATCGTCATTCTGAAAAGTTGTCAAGTTGAACTTGTTTCAGCTTCTCTTATCAAATCAAAATCAGAGATTCCCATCCCGATTAAGTCGGGACGGAATGACCTAGTGACCATTTTCCAGATAGCATTTCGAATAGAAACTCTAATGTTTAAAGGAATGCTATGCTCAAAATCGGTGTGAAAAAATAAAGCAAATAGCGTTTAATAACAAGAAAGCCAAAGTGAGCAGAAACAAATAAAATCAAAGGAATGGTTGCATGGATGTATGATTGCATAACTTCATGCAGCCATTCAACCATGAAGTCATGCACACTCGCATTCATACTTTATTAGTCTTCGTTTCATCAAAAACTCTCAAGCTTTTAATGTTTATCGCAAATACTTTTCAAACCAATTTCTTCTCATTTCATCAACTTCTTTGCGATGGGGTTTTAGAAAATGATCTCCGCCTTCAAGCATTACTAATCGGTACGGAATTTTTAAATCTAAAAGCTTGTAAGAAAGATCCTGCGAATCGTGCGGTAAAACTCTGTTATCAGCATTACCATGAATAATTAATATTGGTGTTGTCCTGGAAAGTTTTTCGGGAAAATTTACGATTGATCGAGATTCGCATCTTTTTTTAAACTCTTCATCTTCATATTTGCCCATAGAATTTTCATAAAGTCTGCGCATAAATTTACTTTCATCAGAGCTGCAGCGAAGATTTGCTATTCCACCTATAATAATAGCAGCTTTAAATATATTTGTTTTTGTTAAGGTTAGATAAGTCATCATTCCACCACGACTCCACCCTTCAATTCCCCAAACATCTTTATTTGCCTGTGGAATTTCATCGGCAAGCGGGATAAGATTAAGGACATCATTTACATCATCACCACCAAAATCATCGTGCCCTTCGCCGCCATCATTACCCCGATATTGAGAAGCAAAAACACAGTAGCCCCAACTTGCAAGTTGCCCAAAAATTCCGCGTGCAGTAAATTTATCAATAGCGCCGGAGTTGCCAATGCCGCCTCTGCACCAAATAATACACGGATATTTTTTTGAATCATCTTTTGGATAAGCGATATAACCTGTAACCTTTAATCCATCGGAAAGATATGCCATCTTTTCAACAACTGATTTATCAAGTGTATCACTTCTCCATCCGCTAACAATCATTTTTTGCTGCTGCTCTGTTAAAATAATTTCTTCTCTATCTAAAATTTTGCTGCTCATCTTAATCCTGACTTAAGCGAATTCGTAATACTATCAGGTATTTCTCTGTGATAAATGTAAGTGGGAAAATCTATTTTTTTAACTTGATAATTTTCCAATACCCTTTCAAGAAATTCGGAATCTTCACTGTAAGGAATATCTTTAAAACCATTTAGATTAATAAAAACTTTTCGTCTTCCAAAAAATGTTGCACCTATTATACACTTAGATAAGTGAATTAATTGTTTGGGATTTTCTTTATCGGGAACAAATTCATTCCCGATTATTTTAACACCACCATGTAATAAATCAATTTCGGGATTTTGCTCTAAATAATTTACACGAAGTTCAAGATGATCTTTGGTAAATTTGTCATCACTATCTAAAAAAGTTATTAAGCTGCCCGTGGAATTTTTGATCCCATTATTTCTTGCCGCCGGCAGGCGCTTATGATTTTGATGCACAACTTTTATTTTCGGTGAGTAAGCTTTATAAATTTCGAGAAGATGCGGTGAGTAATCATGGCTTCCATCATCAACAGTAACTAACTCCCAGTTATCGAAACTTTGGTTTAACACCGAGTCAATCGCTCTTTGAAGATAACTTTGCCTGTTATATACAGGCATTATTATAGATACTAAAGGACTTGATTTATCTAACAAAACTTGCTCTACTTATTTTTGTTTTAAAAATTGGTTATGTCTAAATCGAATAAGAGTCTTTAGACAAAGGTAATTAACAGAATTATTTCAGATAAAGTTTAATAAATTTTAATAGCACTGTTTTATTATATTTGCCCTGTACAAATATCGGGAAAAGGATAATGGCTAAAAAGCAGATGAAGAAGACAGAGCCACAGACAACACAGGCAAAGAACAAATTATCAATCCAAAAAATTACTATCGGAGTGCTTGCTATTGCTGTAATTGGATTTTTTATTTACAGTAATTTTTTAAAAACCCACGAGTCGGAATTGGAGTATTATACATTTACAAAGGAAGGCGAACTTACATTTACAGATTCGCTCGGTACATTAAAGGCAAAGATTGATCTTGAAATTGCAGATAATGATTATGAAAGACAACTCGGTTTAATGAATCGAAAAGAGATGAAGGAAAACGAAGGAATGATTTTTCTTTTCCCAAAGCAGGATTACCAATCTTTCTGGATGCGTAATACTCTCATTTCTCTTGATATGATTTTCGTTAACGATAAGAAAAAAATTGTAACAATTCATAAAAACACAAAAACACTTTCAGATCAAAGCTATCCCTCATCTGCTCCATCAATGTATGTTGTTGAGGTATTGGCAGGATTTACTGATAAACATAATATCCAAGTTGGTGATAAAATTGATTGGATGGGAACTAACTTGGGCTTGTAACGTTTTATAAATTTTTAAACTCTTCTACTGTTAAGCCAACTTCGCGAATGATAGAACGTAAAGTGCCTTTTGCAATTGTTTTATGATTTAGGACTGTCAATCTTCGATAAGGAAAATTTTTATTTCTTAAAATAATGTGACTGCCTGTTTGATGGTCAACCTCGTATCCAATTCTTTTAAGGATTTTACAGACTTCTTCACCAGATAAAATTGGCAGAAAACTCATATAATAACTTCAACAGTTTCTTCAAAGATAGATGGAGGAATTGGTTCGTTGTGCTTTTTTAGACTATCCAGATAACCTTTAATTGCACCGTTAATATTATCTAACGACTCTTTACGTGTACTGCCTTGAGATATGCAACCCGGAAGGGTTGGACATTCTGCAACAAAAACTCCATCTTCATCTTGCTCAATTAAAACTCTAAATTTCATTTACCATTTCCTTTCAACTATTCTGACTAAAAAATAATACTTTTTATTATCCGTAAAGTCTATCTTCTACAAGTTCGCAAATAATGTGAGCAATTGTAATGTGTCCTTCTTGTATTCTTTGTGTGTTGGAAGACGGAACAACAATTGGAAGATCAACTAGCGATTTTAATTTACCGCCGCTTCCTCCAAGAAATCCAATTACTTTCATTCCTTTTGATTGAGCCGTTTCAACAGCTTTAATAATGTTAGGTGAATTACCACTTGTAGATATTGCTAGTAAAACATCACCAAGAATTCCAAGTCCTTCTACGTTTCTTGCAAAAACGTTTTCAAAACCAATGTCATTTCCGCCTGCGGTAAGATTTGATGAATCTGTTGTTAATGCAATTGCAGGTAAAGCAGGTCGCTGAATGTGATGACTTAATCTAATCATAAACTCTGTTGCAATGTGCTGGCAATCTGCTGCGCTGCCGCCGTTGCCGCAAAGCAAAAGTTTATTACCATCTTTGTAAGCTGAAACAAGAATTTCAACAGCCTTAATTATTTCATCAGCAAGCTGATCTTTAATTTTAAGTTTTGTTTCAGAACTTTCGTTCAGTGAATCAATAATAAATTTTTGTGGGTTAATCATTTCTTTTTAATTTTCGATAAATATTTTTCTTCTATTTCACGATCAAATGTAATCAGTTCTGTTTTATACTCTTCTGAAATTTGAACAATCACAGAATCCATACCTCGAAGACCATATTTAATAGCAATTTGAGATGCTTTGATAATATTCTGAAGAGTAATTTCAACAAATAAAAAATTGGGAGCTTGACAAAATTTTTCTAAAATCTTTGAAGACAACTCGGATGACCCTGTTCGTCTTTTAACAGCACTGACTATTTCCACCAACACTGTTAGAGGAACAATTATCTTGTAATTCCGTTGAGCAATATTATTTAATATCTCCTCTGCTTTTGAACTATTCAATTCATCTTTAAGAATGTAGGAAACTATTACGGATGAATCTAAGGTAAAATATTTATTCTTTATTTCGCTGGGCACGGATTTCCTCGACTGCATTTAGTTTGCCATCCCATTTTTTAGAAATCTCCTCGCGTAATGGTTTAAGATCTTCAAGAAAATTTCTCATGCTAGTTTTGGAAGTTCTGGTTCTTTTTTTCCTAATCTTTTCTTTTTGAAGATCATCTGCCACTCTATTCAATTGTTTTTTTATCTTCTCAAGTTTTTTATCTAATTCTTTTATTGTCATATCATCCTCATTAAACTGATACAAATTGTTTTTTATGTACCGCAGAAGCAAAATCTCTAATCAAGTCCCAGTTGTTTTCATCTTCAAAGAAATTACCTGTTACGATGATTGAAGCACCGTTTACTACTTTTTCTCTTGCTGTTTTGGGATTTCTTATTCCGCCGCCAACAATAATAGGTATTGAGCATTGATCACTTACTGCTTTTACCATTTCATTAGGTACTGGATTATCTGCACCGCTTCCGGCTTCAAGATAAATTAACTTCATCCCAAGATATTCTGATGCAAGAGCGGTTGCAGCAGCAATTTCCGGTTTGTTTCTTGGGATAGGCAAACTTCCACTCATATAAACTGCTGTAGATGTTGAACCTGATTCAACTAAAATGTATGCAGTGGATATTGGTTCAATTCCGCTTTTCTTTATTGATGGCGCAGCCAAAACGTGTTTACCAATTAAATGTTCAGGATTTCTGCCGCTAACAACAGATAAAAATAAAATCGCATCTGCAAAATGAGAAATTTGTGTAATGCTGCCTGGAAAAATTATTGATGGAAGATTTGTATTGATCTTTACTTTTTGTATAAACGAATCAAAATCACCATTAACCATCAAACTGCCGCCAACCAAAAATCCATCTACACCAGATTTTTCACAATGCCTCAAAAATCCAGCAAGTTTATTCTCAGAAAGTTTATCAGGATCGAGCAGGATTAAATATGCGGCTCCTTTTTCCTTGATTGTATTTAGTAGATGATTGTAAATCTTCATAATTATTGATTTATAGCTGATTCAATATAGGAATTTAGCCTAAGAGAAAAAAGATTTTGAGAACCCAATTATTTTATAAAATTTTTAAAAAGTAAATCTTAGTTTTGTAAAGATAGGGAAGTAAACTTCTTTTCCGTTTGGAATATAGGCAGCTTTTCCCTCCAGTATAACATCGATCAATTGAGATAAATTTAATACAAATCCAATCCCGGTCGAGGTTTCAAATAAAGTTTTTGCATCCGAATATTTTTGGGGAGAAATGGTTATAGTTCTTATTCCCAATTCAGCTAAAGATTGTAAATCATAAAAACTTTTTTGGAAAAAGACCAACCCCAAATCAAAAGAAAAATATGTACTGAAATAACTTGAATTTTTTGAATTAAATCTGCAGCCAAACGAAAGTCCAATGGATTTTAAATTATCTCCACTTTTGGCTTTAGGAATGGGGTAACCAAGAACATCTGAAGAAACAAAACTAAAGCTATTAGGATTAAATATTCTCGATTGATAAAAAACAGTTCCAGTTAAATCAAAACTTTCCTTTATGATGTAAAGCCCTGATGCTGAAATTCCCCAACCTTTATTTGTATGTTCAAAAACAGGTCCGTTAGTAAGCGGAACTAAATAACCTCCACCAATTTCTAATTTTATTTGCGCGAAAAAGTTTTGAGGTGTTAGAAAAATTGATATTACAATAAATAAGATTATTTTTTTCATCTTACTTTATATTATAAAAATTACTTGTTAATAAAATAATATATCCCAACAATTGTTTTAGCATCTGTTATTTCTCCGTTTGCAATCATCTTTTCAATTTCGTTTAAGGATAATTCAAGAATTTCCATTTCATATTCACCTTCTTCACGATTATGATTTCCAGAAGTCAATCCTCTGGCTGAATAGATATGAAGAATTTCTGTGCAATAACCAGGCGCTGTGTAAATTGCACCAAGTTTTTTTATTTCTTTTGCTTTGTAACCTGTTTCTTCTTCAAGTTCGCGAGTTGCACAAACTAAGGGATCTTCACCTTTTTCAAGTTTACCAGCAGGAAGTTCAATCAATGTTTTTTGAAGTGGATATCTGAATTGTTTAACTAAAATTATTTTGCCATCATCTTTAATAGGAACAATAACTGCCCCGCCGGGATGGATTGCAATTTCTCTTATCGATTTATTGCCGCTATCGTATTCAATCTCATCAACCTGATGATCAAATACTTTTCCTTTATAACGAATTTCTGATTTGAGAAGTTTGTAGTTCATTAATTTTTCTAAGTGAATCTTAGTGCTCTTAGTGCCTAAGTGGTAAAGAAGGTTTTTCACCACTAAGACACTTAGGACACTAAGAAACACTAAGTTCTGTATTTAGAATCATAATACGGAATAAGTTCGCTGCCTAAAAATTTTATAACGGCAGTTATTACACCAAGATCATCAAGATATCCAATGAACGGAGCGATATCAGGAATAGCATCAATCGGTGAGATAAAATAAACCAATCCCATCACAACTATTGCTTTCCGATGCCAGCTAACAAATGGATCTTTCATATAACTGAAAAGAGCCATAATATCTTTTGCAAAAGATATTTTCTTGCCAACACGTTGAACTTTATTCCATAAATTTTCTTCTACAAAGCCGGCTCTTTCTTTATAATCTTCTTCTATCTCCCGTTCAGTTTTGCCACCTGTTCTAAATGCGCCAAGATCACCCAGGTTTTCAAAAATTTCATCGTCGGGAGTAACAATTTCCATATCTCTTTCTTTCATTACTTCTCCTATTTTTGATGCGATTTAAACCAATCAAATACTGTGTTCCACCACAACTTTGCATTTTGCGGTTTGGAAACAAAATGTGTTTCATCTGGAAAATACAGGAACTTACTTTCAACTCCCAATCTTTGCAGAGTTGTAAAAAGCTGAAACGCTTGTTCTTCAGATAATCTAAAATCAAATGCACTGTGAACAATTAACATTGGTATTTTAAAATTCTTTGCGTATTGATTCGGTGACCATTTTACATAAGCTTCACGATTTTCCCATGGAGTTCCATTTACATCCCACTCAGGAAACCAAAGCTCTTCCGTTGTCCCCCACATACTTTCAAGATTAAAAGTTCCATCGTGACAAAACAAAGCATTAAATCTATCTGTGTGTCCTTCGATCCAGTTAATCATATATCCCCCGTAAGATGCGCCGGATGCAAATGTATTTTTTGGATCTATGTAAGAAAAATTCTTAACCGCATAATCATAAGAGTTCATCAAATCAGTATAAACTTTCCCGCCCCAATCACCGGAAATCTCATCTGTAAACTTTTGTCCATAACCTGTTGAGCCTCGTGGATTGGGCGCAACAACTACATAGCCAGCGCCAGCAAACATTTGAAGATTCCAGCGATAGTGAAAATCATCTTCCCATGCTCCCTGCGGTCCGCCATGAATTAAAAACATCATTGGATATTTTTTGTTTGGATCAAAGAATGGCGGTTTGACTAAAATTGATTGAACTTTATCTCCATTTGCACCTTCACACCAGAATGTTTCAACGGGATTCATTTCAAGTTGTGATAGAATTTCTTCATTAGTAAATGTAATTCTCTTTAAAGTGTTTTTAACATCCGTGCCTAATGAGAATATTTCACTAGGTAAATCTGTGCGTTGTTTTAAAAAGAAAAGTGTCCTGCCATCTTTAGAAAGCTGAATGTTTGTATTAAAATTTTCTTTGTGAAATAATTCAACAATACCAGACTTAACATCAAGTTTATAAATTGAATTATAAATTTCATTAGCAGCAAGGAAATAAATTGTTTTAGAATCGGGAGTCCAAACAAATTCATCTACGGATTTATCAAATTTTTCCGTAAGGATTTTTGCTTCACCTGTTTTTCTATCAAACAAAATTAAATCCTTTTTATCAGCTTCAAATCCTGCACGTTTCATTGAAGTCCATGCAAGCCAATTTCCATCCGAAGAATAAACAGGCTGACAATCAACACCTTTACTTGTTGAAATAAGTTTTGGAGTTTTGGGAGCTGTTAAACTAGCTAAATAAATCTCAATGTTTGTGCTTGTTGCTTTTGTAAATTCAGGATTTAATGAATATGCAACTTCACTTCCATCGGGAGAAAAATTGTAATCGTTTGATGAACCGAGTGCGAGAGGAGGAACATCTTCTTTATTGCCTTCTGTTAAATCAACAAACTCGCCGGTTGCAACATCCGTAATAAACAAATGACTGCGTTTGTGCCCGCGCCATTCATTCCAATGACGATACATTAACTCAGTAAAAATCTCAGCCTTAACTTTACTTTCTTCATAAGCTTTGTCTTTTTGTTCGTTGCAATCTTGTGTTGTGCATTCTGGATAAACAGATGAAATAAATAAAATCTCTTTTCCATCAACAGACCATTTAAATCCAGATGCCCCAGTATAAATGTTTGTTAATTGTTTTTCATTAGAACCATCAAGATTGCATTGCCAGATTTGTCCGCCTCTTGTAAACGCAATCGATTTTCCATCAGGAGAAAATTCTGGTTCGTTTTCATTCTTGTCAGAATTTTTTAATACTCTTAAATTTTTTCCATCAGCATCAATTAAATAAATATCTGTGTTGCCTTTGTTCGCTTCAAAAGTGTAGCTGGTTAAAGTGAATGCTAAAGTCTTTCCATCGGGCGAAACATCGTAACTACCAATTCGTTTCATTGCCCAAAGGTCATCAACTGTAATTGCTCTTTTTGTTTGAGGAAAAATTAAGATTGAGATTATAAGAGAGAGTAGGAAATATTTATTTGCGCTTCTTAACATTTATGCTCCGATGTGTTCTAATTGTTAAGCCAAAAATAAAGCAGTTAGCAGATAAAGGCAAAGTATGAATTAATATGCAATAAAAGTTTTATTTAAGCTCTATTTACTATATGGTACTTTATAGTAGAAAATCGTCTATACGATAGCACAGGATAAGTTCTCAACTTATTATACGATAATATCGTATAATATATTGCTATTATATATGATATTATCATATATTTACATTTATTATGGAACAGATTTTATTTAGATACAACCCTTGGTGGGAAAGCGAATACAATCCAACAGATTTGTACTACAGACCTTTCTTGTTCAAAGATATCGAGTCTCTTATATCCAGCAAAGACATCATATTCTTTACTGGTTTAAGAAGAATCGGTAAAACATCTTTGTTCAAACTGATAATACGTTTTCTTATCAACCAGAAAAATATTAAACCGAGCCATATTTTTTATGTTAGTCTTGATGATTATTTATTAGCCAAGCATAACATAATTGAAATCGTGGATGAGTTTAGAAAGGTTCAAAAAATAAAATTTTCCGAAAAGATATACTTATTCCTTGATGAGATTGGCTATAAAGAAGATTTTGAAATTCAACTTAAAAATTTATATGATAGTCAAAATGTTAAAATCTTTTCATCAACATCCAATTCATTCCATCTGAGAAGCAAAAAGATTTTCATAACTGGCAGGCATAAAACAATTGAAGTGCCTCCACTTGATTTTGAAGAGTATCTTTCTTTTAAGAACATCACAATAAGTAAAAAGGAAGATTACCTGTTTGATAAATATTTCTTAGAGTATTTATTTACGGGTGGTATCCCTGAGTTTGTGCTTAGAGGTGAGATTGAATATCTAAAAGAACTGGTTGATGATATTATCATGAAAGATATTGCAGCACAACATAATATAAAGAGCATTGCTTTATTAAAAGATTTTTTTCTTTTGCTTATGGAAAGAGTTGGAAAAGTATTTAGTATTAACAAACTTGCAAATATTTTAAAAATCTCCCCTGACACAGCAAAGCGATATTTAGAGCTATTTAATTCCACTTATTTAATTCACTTACTGCCGCGGGCAGGAAAAACAAACGAGATAATCCTTTCTGCAAAGAAAATTTATGCCGCTGATTTAGGCATAAAAACTTTGTTTACTGGTTTTAAGGATAAAGGTAACTTGTTTGAAAATTATGTTTATCTAAAATTAAAAAATAGAAACCCTGCTTACGTTTATGTAAATGGAAGTGAAATTGATTTTTTAACAGATGATAAAACACTGATTGAAGTTAAATTTGATTCAGAATTAACTAAAGCTCAAGAAAAATTATTCTCCGAATTTAAAGCAAAAAATAAAATTATTATTAAAAACTTTAGAGATATAAAAAAAACGATTTATTAGTAACTCACCTTACGCATTTGTCATGCTGAATTTATTTCAGCATCTAAAAACTTTATAAAAAACGATTCTGAAACTTGTTCAGAATGACATAAATGCTAATTTTGCGTAAAGTGAGTTAGTAATATATTTATTATCAGCTCACAACAAGTTCCAAATGAAAGAACCACAAAACATTTTTCTGCCAGGCGGATTTAAGCAATTCAGGATTCTCAAAACTAAGTATATACTTAACGATAAGAATGTTTTAGTTATTGGTTCGGGAAGTGAGAAAATCGCCGAGAAGATGATTGAATCCGGCGCAAGTTCTGTAATGATGATCGTGAATGATTATGATTCATTAATCAACTCAAGATTAAATATTAGTAAAGACAATAAAGTTATTGTTAAGATGATGGATTTTGACAATACTGATTTTGAAGCTGAAAAGTTTGATCTTGTTTATGCACAAGCCTCCATTTCATTATTGAACAGAAATAAAATCGTAAAAGAGATAAAACGCATCCTAAAACCTGAAGCAACTTTGTGTGTTGGTGAAATAACCTCACTAACAAAAGATTATCCGCCATTTGTAAGAAATATTTTTGATACATCAAATATTTTAGCTTTAGTAAATGATGATTGCGGTTCTTACTACACAGAAAGAAATTTTTCTGTACTGTACGAAGAAGATTTATCATCATCATTGCAAAGTTTTTATGAAAACACAGCGAAAGGATTAGACGATAAGATTTATACGCTGACGGATAAAGAAAAAAGTTTTTACAAAAAATTATTAAATAAGATTAGTCACGAATCCAATGCATACTTAAAACTTGGTGCGGATAGATACATTGGATTTAAGATGCTGATTCTTAAGAAAAATTAATTATTACTCATTCTGAACTTGTTTCAGAATCTTTTAAACATATCAAAGACCCTGAAACAAGTTCAGGGTGACAAGAGAAAAAATGAATGCAAAAAAAGGCGACATAGTAGAATTTCAAATCGAAAAGTATGCATTTGAAGGAAAAGGAATTGCAAAAGTTTCTAAGAATGAACTGCTTGGCTTGGCCGAAGAAAATGGCAACGAAAAAAATTACGTTGTATTTGTTGTTGGCTCATATCCAGGTGATATGGTAAAAGCAAGATTATTAAAAATTAAAAACTCTTACGCCGAAGCTTTAGCTATTAATATTTTTGTTCCTTCAAGTGAAAGAGTAAAAGCAAAATGTAAATACTTTGGTACTTGCGGCGGATGCAAGCAGCAGGATTTAGATTATAATGCTCAGGTAAAATATAAAAAACAGCAAGTTGAAGAAATTTTTAACAAGCTAGGTGGATTTTCAGACTTCGAAATTGAACCAATAATTCCATCGCAAAATGTTTTTCATTATAGAAACAAAATGGAATTTTCTTTCGGTGATAAACGATGGTTAACCAAAGATGAGATTTCAAAAGAAGGAATACTTGATAAAGATTTTTCACTTGGACTACACATTCCGAAAATTTATGATAAAGTTCTTGATGTTGATGAATGTTTTTTGCAATCAGAAGTAAGCAATAAGATTTTAAATTTTACTCGTGATTTTTT
Organism: Ignavibacteriaceae bacterium; assembly: GCA_036170275.1. GTDB lineage: Bacteria > Bacteroidota > Ignavibacteria > Ignavibacteriales > Ignavibacteriaceae > IGN3. Next base: position 19,258 of record JAVHOU010000219.1, on the reverse strand, counting down.
TAAGAAGAGAAATACTTCAATCTATTCAACAAAAACTCACACAGGATTTTTACGTAATCTCGTAATCAAACAAGCTTCTTTAACAAGTGATTTAATGGTTAATCTTGTTACATCTGAAGAGAATGATGAATTGGTTAGTGAGTACTGCAATGAACTAAGAAAAGAGATTCCGCAAGTAACAACAGTAATAAACAACATTAACAAAAAGTTTGCTGCTGTTGCGGTTGGTGATTATGAGAAAGTGTTTTATGGTTCAGGATTTATTTATGATGAAATTGGCAGGCATAAATTCCGAATTAGTGCCAACTCGTTTTTCCAGACAAATACTTTGCAGGCAGAAAAACTTTATCAAACTGCTCTGGATTTTGCTGAGTTAAAGGGAAATGAAATTGTTTATGATCTGTATTCCGGTGCGGGAACGATTACAATTTTTATTTCGGATAAAGCAAAAAAAGTTTATGCTTTTGAAGCTGTGGAATCAGCAATTACAGACGCAAAAGTAAATGCTGATTTAAATAATATCTTAAACGTTAAATTTTTTAATGCCGATCTTTACAAATCTTTCCTGCCAATAGTTGATAAATACAATATCCCAAAACCTGATGTAATGATTATAGATCCGCCAAGAAGCGGAATGCACCCGACTACGGTTGACGATGTTATAAAACTTTCTCCAGATAAAATTGTTTATGTAAGCTGTAATCCTGCAACACAAGTGAGAGATATTAAATTGATGGTTGAAGCTGGTTATAAGTTAATTAAGATAAAACCAGTTGATATGTTTCCACATACTTTTCATATTGAGAATGTTGCGTTAATGGTTAACGCAAATAAAAGCAATTAGATATGAGTATACTAATACTTATGAGTAACAAATATGTAACATTTTTAGTGAAAGATGGAGCCAAATATGAATTTCCTAAAAAAAATATTCAGTGATAAAAAAAATATAAGTGAACCCAAGATTATTGTTACAGATATTAGATTAGAAACTTATGATATAAACGGAAATTTAATGTCTGATGAAGAAGTTGAAAAAATGCTGGAATTATCAAGGAATCAACAAGCAGAAAGGAAAAAAGAAAGATTAAATCGGCAAAAAGAAATTGATGCTTTAAAATCAAATAGAAACGCACCTTCAGAATGGCTGAATAATTTCCTTACTACTTGTCAAAAAAACTATGAAAATGTGTCTTATGAAATGATTGGTAAATTATATTTTGAACATATGAATGCACAAAGAGAGGCTGAGAAAAGTAACGATTATAAAAAAGCATACATGTATTCACAAAATACATTTTCATTGATTCCAAAATTTATTGAAGGTGAAATCAAAATGCATGGGGCATTTGATATAAAATCAATGCCATCTGTTGAATTTAATATGAAATATACATCCATTATGGGGTTAGTTGGTGGATTTAAGAATATTTCAGAAATGATCAATTACAATCCTGAATTAAAATATCTTTATCAAGAACAATTATCTGAATATGAAATATTACTTGATCTTTCTAAAAAAATTAGAAACCTCGTTAAAACAAATCCAGATATTTTACAAAACACATTAAAAAAAGAATTACAAAATTATGAACCAAGATTAATCAATGATTCTTGTTGTTGGATGGAAAAATTTGATTTACTGAGTAGAGAAAAAATTAAAAACACTTATAAACTTAAACTAACATATTAAATTTACTAAAATATGTTCAAATCTAGATAATTCATTTTCAGAATAAAGTTTTGTTTTTGTGGAGTCAATTGGATTTGCCAAAACATTAATAGATAAGAAAAATCAATTCAAGAAGTATATGTATTTTCATTTTAGTAATTATGATTTTGTGTTGTTCAACATTAGCACAAACTCACCCTTCAGATTTTCTCTTTCCACAGTATTTTTAAAATCAGTTTGAAGACTGAGCATCTAAGTAAAGTGCTGCTGCGCCAAGTATAGCAATATTTTCCATTTCAGAAACTACTATTTTCAAATTATTCTTAGCTTTTGAATATGCAAAACTGCTAATCGATTCATTCATAGAAGATTGAAACAGATCAAAAGCATTGCTAACTGAGCCGCCCAAAATTATTATATCAGGATCAATTGAATACAGAATTATTTTTATTGCTTCTCCCAGATTCAAACCAAACTCATAAAAGATTTTTTGTGCTGCTGTATCTCCACTTAAAGCTGCTTTGTATATCTCACTCCCACTTTTTCCATAATTCAATTGGAAAAATTGTCCACTGCAGTAATTCTCCAGAATACTTCCCTTAAACGGAATCATTCCAAATTCACCAGCGCCGCAATTACTACCAGAATATAATTTGCCATTAGTAATAATGCCGGCACCCAAACCTGTCCCGATTATTAATCCAACAATATTTTTATACTCTTGCCCTTTACCGAAATATTTTTCTCCGGCTGCAAAGCAATTCGCATCATTATTTATGTACACTGGAATGTTGTACTTATTATTAATTATTTCCCTCAGTTTAACTTCCTTCCAGCTTGGTATATTCTGAACTTCATAGACAATACCATTTTTCAAATCAACAACGCTTGGAACTCCGACACCAATTCCTTCAATCTTATCTCTTTCGAATTTATTTATAAGATTAAAAATATCATCAATAATTTCTTCCTGTGTTCCTTTATTATTAATCGGCTTGGATTCAACTTTGATTAATCGATTCTCTTCTACCAAACCAACACGAACATTTGTTCCACCTAAATCAATTCCAATTATTGCCATAAGATTTTATTTTTCTTCAGTTTTCCTTTTTGATAAAATTGTTTCATTGGCAATTAATGGTTTTGCCCAAAAGCCAATGCTTAAAATATATCCAAGAGGAATGTAAAGGAATAACATTCCTGTTCTTAACCCAAACCGATCTCCAAGCCAGCCAATGATTAATGGAACAACGGCACCACCAATAATTGCAGTACATAGAATTCCAGAGAATGAACCATGATGACTTTCCAACGAGTTAAGTGCAAGGGAAAATATTATCGACCACATAACCGACGCTGCAAATCCGACTAATGGAAAAGCATACAATGCAATTTCTCCTGAACTAAAAAGAGCAATACTTAGAAATACAATTGCAGCGGTTACAAACCAAATTAAAATTTTTCGGCTGTCAAAGATTTTAAGCAGGATTAAACCAAGCACACAACCAGCGGTCATCATACCCCAAAACCAGGAAACTATTTTTGCACCAACTATTTGCGGATCATAATTATGATATGTAAATAAAAATTGAGATATCCAGTTTGCTGTTCCCTGCTCAGTACCAACATAGGCAAAGATTCCAATAAAATATAAAATTACGACTTTCCTGCTGAATAATGTTTTGTGAGTTTTCCAGGCTCCCATTAACTCGTCTTCCTTGCGTTCTACTTTCGGAAATCTGGATAGACCAATTATTATTATCATTAATAAAACAATTAATGCAAATAACCAATAAAGTGAAATCCAAGGAAACTGAATGGGCACAACTTTAGCAAATAACTTAATTATAGAATCACTATCCGCATTTATGGATTTAAGATTTGAAGTCAGATAAGTATAAACATACGGACTAATGAAAGAAGCTCCACCAAAAATTAATTGAGCCATAACAGAATTAAATGCAAAATGCTCTTCTCCACCAGCAACACGCAAAAGCGGATTTATTGCAACCTGAAGCATCGCCATTCCAAGTCCAATTAAAAAAAGTGAAACGATTGCAATATTGTATGTTGGAAATAGTGAAAATAAAATTGATCCGACAAATGCAATAGTAAAAGCCGCAACCATTGTTAACTTTTCTTTGTACTTTTCTACAAGCATTCCGGCTGGAATAGACATTACACCGTACGCAATAAAAAATGAAAATGGCAGCAATGCAACCAATGTCAAACTTAAGTGGAAACTATTAATTATATCCGGGATCAATGGTCCAAGGATATTTGTCAAAAATGAGATGACAAAGAAAATTAGAAATAGAAGAATAATTATGTAGTAATTTCGTTTCATTTAAACTCCATTGTTTTAATGTTCCACCCGGAAATATTTAATACAGGTGTTTTTCCTTTTAAATTTTCGTTGCGAAAATGTTATCTCTATTTTAAATTTTTATAATGCAAAATCAGATTTATTACTTATACCATTTAGAAAATAGGATTTAGATTTAAACTGATTTAATCTGTGTAAATCCGTTAAATCCGTGTAATCTGTGTGCTATTGGTTTTTTATTATCAGCACAAACTCACCTTTCAAGTATTCTCTTTCAACAGCACTCAGAATATTTTGTGCATTACCACGATAAAATTTTTCTTTTGTAAGCTCAAATGAAAGTATTATTACTTAAATAATATTTTGAGAAAAAATTTGAATTTATCCAATACTCTTGCGAATTCTAATATTATTTTCTGTAATTACAACAAATATGTTTGTTTCACTGAGGGAAATTAAATGATTTATAAAGAAGTTTTTAACTATTCTTGTTTTTTCATCAATTGAGAGACCGTGCAGCCTGAGAAGTATAACTCCCTTAAGAATCTTTTGTTGTCTAAAAATAATTTCACCAAAATCTTTGTCAGAAGTTATAAGAAATGAGTTGTTTTTATTTGCAAAAGATAACACTTCCGAATCAGAACATCCGGGCATTAATTCGCTAATCGATAAGACATCTATTTGAAGTTCTCTTAAAACTGTTAATATCGGCTCATCTATATTTTCATCTGCAACAAATTGCATCAAATTCTTTTCTCAGAAGGATAAACGATATCTGCTTTTAATGCTTGTGCAGCAAATGCTAACGCAGCTTTAATTGCGTGTGCATTAAGTTGTGGATGTTCTTGAATAATCTGTTCAACACTTTCACCAGAAGAGAGTTTTTCCAATATTAGCTCGACCGTGATTCGGGTACCCGCTATGATTGGTTTACCCATCATTATTTCTGGATTAGAAACTATGTAATTTTCATTCATGACAAATATTCCTTTTATAATTCAAAATAAATAAAATAAAATCATAATTCACTTCATTTTTCGTTACTAATAATCAGCACAAACTCCCCTTTCAAGTTTTCTCTTTCAACAGCACTTAAAATATTTTGTGCATTGCCGCGATAAAATTTTTCTTTATCTTTAGTCAGCTCAAATGCAAGTACACAGGGAATGTTTGGACCAAGAAGTTTTACAATATCTTCCAATAAAGTTTTTAACCTGTATGGTGTGTCCATCAAAACAATTGTCTCTCTTCGCTTCCTTAAATCAAGCAATTGTTTTCGTCTGATATCCTTCTTTGGTGATAGCCAGCCGTAGTAATAAAATTTTTCAAAATCCAGTCCGCTGCCAACTAAAGCAGTAAGTAATGAACTCACCCCTGGAACTGGAATAACATCAATTCTGTTTTGCAAAGCAAGATCAATAAGTAAATGTCCGGGATCAGAAAAAAGCGGTGTGCCGCAATCAGAAATTAGTGCTGCAGATTTTTCCTCAAGCAATTTTAGGATTAATTCATTAGCGCTTTCATTTTCATTGTGCTCATTTAATGAAATAATCTCTTTCTCTATTTTGTAATTAAATAATAATCTTCGTGCTTCTTTATATTCCTCACAGATTATAAAATCACATTCTTTTAAAATGCGTAAAGCACGGAGAGTTATATCTTCATAATTACCAATTGGGGTAGAGACGATGTAAAGCTTTGGTTTCATAAAGTTTAATAAGAATTATAAAACTGCTTAAGTCATTTCGACTGAGTCTTCGATGGAGAAATCTTTAGTCCATTATATTAACAGATTCCTCACCGACTAAAGTCGGATTCGGAATGACAGAAAAAAAACACTTAATAGTTTGTTTGAAAACTCAAGTTATTTGTGCTTAAATTTAAGCATAAATTTTATAATTAAATTCAGGCTTATGAAGCAACTTAAATATTACTTCATCACAAATTTTCTCACCTCGGAAAAATTAATTTATCTAATCCAAAACTAAACAGGTTATATATGAAGATCAGATTATTATCACTCATTTTATTCTTGCTTACATTATCAATCCTAGCACAGGAGAATGAACAAACTTTTCTATCGTTAAAAGATACTGGCATTGAAGAGTTTATTAAACTTCATCCAGAATATGATGGAAGAGGAACTATAATATTAGTGCTTGATACCGGCGTTGATATGGGCATTGACGGGCTTACAAAAACTTCCACAGGCGAAATTAAAGTAATTGATGCACAGGATTTAACAGGTGAAGGCGATATGCCTCTTGTTGAGGCTGATCTAACAAGCAAGGACGGAAAAGATGTTTTTGAAAATGAGAATGAAGGATATTCTGTTTTTGCTGATAAAAATAAAATGTTAAAAAGCGCGGATGATATTTATTGGATGAGTGTCTTGAAAGAAACTGATTTGATGAATTCCGGTTCCGGTGCACAGGATTTAAACGGCAACGGAGTAAAAGACGATAAGTATTTTATGGTAACCTACAAAACAACCGACGGCTATTGGGTTGTTTACTTTGATACAAACGGCAACAATGATTTGTCCGATGAAAAACCTTTACGCAACTACAAAGAAAATTTTGATTCATTCACAATTCAAAATCAAAAAGGTTTAACTCCACTTACCTTTGCACTAAATATTTTTCCCGATGAAAAACTCATTACGCTTTACTTTGATGATGGCGGACATGGAACTCATTGCGCCGGTATTGCTTCAGGCTATAATATCGGTGACTCCGGATTAAACGGTGTTGCACCCGGAGCTAAAGTTATCGGCTTAAAACTTGGTAACAATAATTATCCCGGCGGCGCTACTGTAACAGAAAGTATGAAGAAAGCTTATTTGTATGCTGATAAAATTTCTAAAGAGATGAAAGTTCCCTGCATAGTAAGTATGAGCTTTGGAGTTGGAAGTGAAATTGAAGGACGTTCTGAAATTGAAAAATTTCTTGCAGACTTATTAACTAAGAATCCATATCTGTATGTAAGCTTAAGCAACGGCAATGAAGGTCCCGGTATATCATCATCAGGATTACCTTCAGCAACAAGTTATGCTCTTTCATCCGGTGCAGTTTTAACGCAGGAAATTGCACGTGATAATTACGGAAATCTTCTTCCGTATGATATGCTGTTACATTTCAGTTCACGCGGTGGAGAAGTAAGTAAACCCGACGTAATTTCTCCCGGTGCTGCAACTTCAACGGTACCAAATTTTTCAGGCGGTGATAAGTTGTGGGGAACAAGTATGGCTTGTCCTTATACTTCGGGTGTAATGGCATTATTATTAAGTGCCGCTGAAAAAGAATTTCCCGGAGTTAAAATTCCTTCGCAGCTTCTTTTCAAGATCATTAGAGAAGGCGCCGTTAAAAGAGATGAATATACTGTTCTTGATCAAGGTGCGGGATATATTAATGTTTTAAATTCTTTTGAGATTCTAAAAAAATATTTAAAGAGTAATGAGATTTCAAAATTTGAGACTTACACAGTTTCATCATTTGCACCAAATCAACCGGACAACAAATCGAGAAATCTTTACATACGCGATGGATCTTTTCTAACGGGTGATGAAGTTTTCTCTTTTAATATTAAGAGAGATAATTCAATTAAGTCCGATAAGTTTTACAGGGTTTATAATTTAAAATGCGACGCCGATTGGTTAACGCTTGTTCAGAAAAAAACTTATATCAGAAATGATCAGCTTGCAACGATAAATGTTAAACTTGATAAAGCCATAATGAAAGAACCGGGACTTTATACAGCAAGGATTTCAGCATTTCGAGATGATGCAGGTAAAACTCCTGAGTTTGATATGCTTGCAACAGTTGTAATTCCTTATGAGTTTAATTCGTCAGACAATTATAAAATGAACTGGAAGGATCAAACAGTTAACCAAGGAATGATTAAAAGATATTTTGTAAAAGTTCCTGCGGGGCAGAACAGCATGAAAATTACTTTAAGTAGAGATGCTTCATTAAACAAATACGCACGATGCAGATATTTTTTACATAACAACAACGGCATTCAGGTTGATATTTCGAGGGTGCTTTATTCCGTCAATCAAGATGAGAAAGTGGAAAATTATTATTACGATTTAGAAGCAGGAATTTATGAAGTTGATGTAGATGGATTTTTCTTAGCTACTGATCCTTCAACTTATAATCTAGAAGTTGAATTTTTATCAATTCAATCTATTGATAGAAAAGAGTTATCAACTGATGATAAACGAATTGAATTCGTTAACTACTTTAATGAAACAAAAACATATAACATCAATGCAGATATGCTTGGCTATCAACGAAATTATAACTTAGTTGTTGATGGTAATGATACGTACAAAATGCCTTTCGCTATGGTTAAAGGTGAAGGTTCAAGAAAATTTAATTTTACTTTAAGCAAAGAAGATTTTGGTAAGATTACTGATTTTGCTTATCAAATTATAGATGAAAAAGGCAAAGCAATAAGTAAAGAGGGTTTAACATATCGAACTGGAAGTATCAGTATTGATAAAACTAGTGATAAGGATACTGCAAATTATATCTTAGAAATCATACCAGCATTTGCGAGCAAAGAATTAACTGCAAATCTTAGTGTTAATGAGATAACATACTTCCCTTCTGCGATTCCTGTTGATGCAAAGAATTCCGGGAAAACTATTTTAACTTTGTATCCTAATAACATAAAGTATATTGATTTTAATTTTACAAAACCTGATCAAACTCTTCCTCCAGGTGCGTCTGGTTACGGAAAGATTTATTTCAAATCACCATCAACAGGAAAAACTGAATATGAACTTCCAATTAACTTTAAATTCTAAAAAAGGAAAGTAATATGAGCGAACAAGAAGGCGGACAAATTAAAGGACTTCCCGAAAATGCTTATACGGAACTTAAGCCCGGTGAAGAATACAAACCACTGATGCCTGCAAACACTAATCCGCAGGAAATAACGGTTTACTCTGTAACAATGGGCTTGCTGATGGCGGTTTTATTTTCTGCTGCGGCAGCTTATCTCGGTTTAAAAATCGGGCAGGTGTTTGAAGCGGCAATACCTATTGCAATAATTGCAGTTGGTGTTTCAACTTTGCTAAAAATAAAAGGATCACTCGGACAGAATGTGATTATCCAATCAATCGGACAAAACTCTGGATTGATTGTAGCCGGTGCAATTTTTACTATTCCAGCATTGTACATCCTAAACCTTCAAGCAGAATTCTATCAAATATTTTTAGCATCTGCTTTTGGTGGTGTATTAGGAATGTTATTCCTAATTCCTTTTAGAAAATATTTTGTAGCAGAAATGCATGGCAAATTTCCATTTCCTGAAGCAACTGCAACAACAGAAATTTTAGTCGCTGGTGAAAAAGGCGGCAAGCAAGCACTCGTTCTTGTTGTAAGCGGATTGATTGGCGGTATTTATGATTTTATCATCGCAACTTTTGGATGGTGGAGCGAGGTATTCACAACAAGAGTTGTTGGCATTGGTGAAATGCTTGCAGATAAATTCAAACTTGTTTTTAGATTGAATGTTGGCGCCGCGGTAATGGGCTTGGGTTATATCGTCGGATTAAAATATGCCGCTATCATTGCAGCCGGATCTTTTGTTTCCTGGTATTTACTTGTTCCTATAATTTCATACATCGGCGGCGGATTAACAGAAACCTTTGGAACAGGTGCAACAAAATTAATTTCTGCTATGAGTGCTGAAGATATTTTCAGACAATATGTACGCCACGTTGGTATTGGCGGAATTGCAATGGCTGGTATTATTGGAATTATTCGATCATCAAAAATTATCCGTGATGCTGTTACGCTTGCTGTTAAGGAAATATTTGAAAAGAAATCAGCTACCAATACTGCTAAAAGAACTCAATTAGATCTTTCGATGAAAATTATTGTTGGGGGATTAATTATCACTTCAATTTTACTTTTCATTTTCTTCCAGATGGGTGTTGTTCATAATCTCGGCTGGGCTTTGGCTGGATTATTAATTGTGCTCATCATTTCATTCCTGTTTACAACCGTTGCTGCAAATGCAATAGCAATTGTCGGAACAAATCCTGTTAGCGGAATGACTTTGATGACATTAATTCTTTCTTCAATTGTTTTAACTTCTGTTGGATTGAAAGGTGAGTCCGGAATGATTGCCGCTTTAATTATTGGCGGTGTCGTTTGCACAGCTCTTTCAATGGCTGGTGGATTTATCACTGATCTAAAAATTGGCTACTGGCTTGGTACTACTCCACGAAAACAGGAACAATGGAAATTCTTAGGAGTCCTTGTTTCTGCATTAACTGTTGGATTTGTGATTATGATTTTAAATGAAACCTATGGTTTTGTTGGAGAAGGCTCACTTGTTGCACCACAGGCAAATGCAATGGCAGCAGTTATTCAACCTTTGATGGATCAGCAGCCAGCACCGTGGGTGCTTTACATAGTTGGAGCAATTTTAGCTTTAGTTTTAACAATGATTAAAGTTCCGGCACTTGCATTTGCACTTGGAATGTATATTCCACTTGAATTAAACACTCCGTTGCTTGTTGGCGGATTGATCGCACATTACGTTTCGACACGCAGCAAAGATGAAAAAATAAATACCGCAAGAAGAGAACGCGGAACATTAATTGCTTCCGGCTTTATTGCCGGCGGTGCATTGATGGGAGTTATAAGCGCAATATTAAGATGGCAAGGATTTAACTGGGTTAATCCCGAATGGTTTGATTCTCACTCGGCAGAGTTACTCGCATTGGTAATGTTTGCACTTCTTTGTCTTTATATGATTTGGGATTCGTTGAGAGGAAAACCTGAGGAATAAAAAAAAAGCCTATCCCTAACCCTTCCCTAAGGGAAGGGAATTAGTATTTTATATAACCTTCGAGGTTGCTCTTAAAACCTCGAAGGTTTTTTTATTTATAAAATCCGATTTAACCTTTCATTAATAAGTTCTTTATATAGAATCCTAGTTTTATCTTTTATAAAACTTTTATCAATCATCTCATTAAAATCTTTAATTGAAGAAAAGAATTTTTTATAGACACTTTCTTTTACTTTATCATTAATCCCTAATTTTTCTGCAAACAATTCAAAATCTTTTTTATGAAGATTACTTTTCTTTCCATTTAAAGTTAAAGCCAGCTCTTCTTTATCTTCAGGCATTAATATTTTTGTTGATAATAAATCATAAGCTGGAGAAAGAGTAACCTCATTATCTTCATTTGTCAGTAATGAAAAATTCTTTAGATGCATATCAGCATTACCCATGATAAAACAGAATAAAGTTAGTTCAAAAAATCTTATTGCATCATTACCGGCATAATCAGAATACTTTAAGATTGCTTTGCCAACTTTTTCCATTGATCCGCTGTATTTTCTTTCGGTTAACATTTCTGTAATCTGAGCCATATCTTCAAGATGAAGTTTGCTGGATTTTAACCTATCAAATCTTTTACTTATGTACGCAAGCTCACCGGACTTTAATCTAATTAAAGAATGTTCAGCCGTTTTTAATCCCGCTTGTTCTGCTAAGTGCATTGTCAAATCTTCTACTTCGGGCATTTCAGGAAATCGTTCAAACGGTGGTTTTAAAATATAATTACCCCGTAAACCAACTATTGTTAATCTATTTTTCCCTTTTTTTTCTTTTGATAATTCAATTGATAATTTTGGTTGAACGCCAGTTAACGCAACACTCCTGCCTAAAACCTTTAATGCAAGATTATCAATTTCGTCTAATCCAAAATCTATTTCAGGAATGTTTTCAATTCCGAAAAATGTTTTGCTGCAACCTGGATGAAAATCTATTTCATTCTCTTTTAGTGGCAAATAACAGTACAAACATTTTTCCATTATTTCTCCATTTCTTTTTCAAATGGAATTATACTTACTGCACCAATGCAATCTTTGCAAAAAGCTAACAGCAAACTCATTCTATCACGTGGATTTATTTTCCAATTCGCCTCTGCAATATTAAGCAGCCAGCCTTCAGGAATTAATCCATCAAAAAAAGGAAGCATTGTTTTACTTTTAAATTCTTTTTTTTGCAACGGAAGGGTTAAACTAATTTGTTCAGCTTTTTCTGAATTAAGATAGTCTTCATCGTAAGTAAATGAATATCCATTTTCGTCTTCGAAAATAATTCCGGCAAACTTATCTTTGCAAAAAACATTTCCGCTTTTCATTATTCATCAACTCCAAAAGTTTTTTTTATTGGTCCAAGCTCATGCCCGAATAAAAACAGAACGAGATTAACCTTATCCATTTGCAAAGATTTTTTCCCTTGCTCAAGTTCGCGAATAAATCTTAACCCAACTCCAGCCCGCTCTGCAAGCTGTGGTTGAGTTAATCCTAGTTTTTTCCTTTTTTCTTTTACAAAATTTGGTAGCTTGCTCATTTTATACCTTTACGGGTGTAATTATATTTATTTAAAACAAAAATATACCCGAATGGGTATAAATACAAGTAAATTATTAGAAATTGTACCCGAACGGGTTAGTGGGAAAAGTTAATTTAGCTGCAACAGTTATAATAAATTAAATTGCGAAAGAAAGATTGAAACTAAACGATACGATAATTTCGCAAGTATTAAATAAAATCAATGTTGAATTGAGTAATTGAAAAAAGTTGATAACGGTTAGCTTTCTTTCTAATGAGGTGAAAGAAAAATATTTGGAGTTGATAAAAAGCAGAAGAGAAAAACTAGAAATATGATTAAGGATACGATTAGACCCTAAATTAACTTTTCTGATCACTAAAAATTGTATTAATTGCACTTTTCCATTCATCACCAAAAATTACCTGGAATTCAAACTTCTGTTCTGGAAAATCTAGTCCAAGTTCATTCCATTTTACTTTTACTCCGAGGTCATTGCAGAGTCTAAATACATTTTTCTTATAAGTTGTGTCTTCATTTTTTAAGTGAACACCTTTTGATTCAAGCACGTAAACACTATCATATTCTTTTTTTCCCTTTCCTTTGCCCGAAGCAATAAAATCTGGATAAATTTTATGCCGCTTCCAACCCTGAACATGATAATCTTGTCTTGAAATGTTTCTATACCACCATAAAAGTTTTTCTTGCTCATCAAGATATAATGCAACTGCTTTTTCTAAATCATTTAAACCTTCTTCTGGAACATATTCTAACAAACTTTTTTGTAAAGGAGTGTTATCCCGTCTTGGTAAAGATTTGTTACTTCTAACAGAAATTCGTTTAGGAATTACAAATGATCCTGAATCAGTAACTAAGAAAAAGTGTAATTTTTTATCGTCAAGTAATTTTTTGAAAACACCCTCAGCCAATTTATCCCGTTCTTTTTCTAAAACTTTTCTTAATTCTTCAATCACAAACACAAAATTTGATGCTGTTTTTTCTTTACCATCTTTTTTTATAAAAATATTAATTGCTTTTATACCAATATCATAAGCAATCCAGGGATTGGGGACTATATCAATAATCTGTCTTGTCAAAAACACCTCATTAATTTCAAGAGTACCTGTTTTTACAATCCTTCCATGTTCTTCAAGTAAATTTTCATTCTCAGAAATACCATAAGTAATTTCTTCTTCTTTAACACCTGCATTTGAGAGCGAGACATGTACTAATTCAGTCAGTTTAATTTTGCTCCAATCTATATTTCCTAAAATATCAACGTCATAGTTCAAATCTCTCCAGCTTCCACGTTCTTGAATTACAAATTTGGGCAGATAGATTTTCCCTTCGTATTTTTTAAACTCCTCACGGTATCCGATGTTTCGTTCTTTTAAGATATCGCCATTTACAACATCACCAGTATCTAACGAAATTCTGCCAGCGATATCTCCCATTCCTTCAGACTCAAGCCCGGATTTAATATTTCTTACTAATTCACTTGCATTTTCTCTGAAACAAAAAACATAACACTCATCTAATTCTCGGACTTGTGTTTTTCTTGCATAAGGTTGTCTTAAAATTCTCCCGACTAACTGTGTTATACTTAATTGTGATGTTGGATTGGTGAGTATTGTCAGTATGTATGCAAAAGGACAATCCCATCCTTCCTGTAATGCTTGCTTTGTAATTATATATCTTATTGATGTTGTATCTAAAAGAAGATCAATCCCTTCTATATCGTCTTTCTCGCTTGACTTAATTGCAATTTGTTCTTCCGGTACTGCACATTTTTTTATTAAATACTCTTTAACATCTTCAGCGTGGATAAACTTAGCTCCTCTTTGATCTTTTCCTGTTCGTTCAACTTGGATTAAACTAATTGGTCGTATATACTCATTTGTATTTGATTTATACTCATTAGCTTTTCTTTCAAGATCGTTTCTTCTTTCATAAGAAGCTAAAAGTGTATCCTCCCACTTTAGGGTTGATTTGTTTATCAAATGAATATCAAGCTTTATCATATCTTCTGCATGTAAATCTTTACCAGATACTTCAACTAACTTATTTGAGTTTGGAGGCGGAGTTGCAGAGAGTTCCAAAACAATTGAAGGGTTAAAATCTCTTATGGTTCTTCTTGCGGTTTCGCTGTATGCTTTATGACCTTCATCTATTATTACAATTGGTTTTAGAACCTTAAGTGTATTGCCAAGAGAAGTTTTAATGATTCTTCCAAAAAATTCCTTTTGAGTCCCAAAGTGATCAAGATTTGGGAATTCTTTTAAATACTTTTCGTGTCCCTCATAATCTTCTTCTGAAGGAAAGAAATCAGTAAAGCCGCCCCGATCCCGAAATACTTTTAATGTTTCTTTGTTCTGCCTGCTTGCAGATGGAAGCATTAGCAAAAGGATTACAAGACTTTCTTCAATATCCTGCTTAGTGAAAACTTCATTCTTTTCTTTTACTAAAGTTCTGCCGCCGCTGGAAATATCCAATACTTGTCTGTACGGATGTTCTTTATCTCTTAGTCCGGCAAGCGTTTGTCTGTAAATTTGTGTGGAAGGAACAACCCAAAGAACTAGTCCGGTTTGTTTTTTTAAATATGTTTTATTTATCAGGTCAATTGAGTGGCAGGCTAATAATGTTTTCCCTCCTCCTGTTGGCACTTTCAAATAAAAATCCGGAAGCGGCTCTTTTAGTCCATTTTTCTTTTCAGTGTACGAACTGCCAATAACTTTTTCCCAAGCTTTTGCCGGAAAATGATAGCTTAGTGCCAGCTCTGCTGTTTCAGGATCGGAAATAAATTTATTGTATTTCTTTTTAGCTTCAGATAGAGCTTCTAAATAATCTTTAACTGTCTTTAATACATTAACCTGATAACCTTTAAGCTCCATTACCGCCCATCTTTTCAGTTAAATATTGTTCTACACGTTCTTTGTTTAAAGCAAGACTTGAAAACTGTTTATCGGAGACATCCGTAAAACGTGCAAGCACTTTCCGGTTTATTTGTTCCTGATCTTCAAATACTGCAATTGAGTGAAATGCTATTTTCCATCGCTCATATTGATGTAGATTGATTGTTACATCCCTGCACTTGTCATCATTGCCGATAGCAAAAATGAAAAGTGGGCGAGGTAGATGGTTTATTCTTACATCAACAGGGTATTTACTCTCAGGGTCATGTGCTTTATCAAAGTAATTAAACTCTCTTCTCTGTTCAGAAACTTTGCTTTCAATGAACTCCTTAAAGTCTTCCCAGAAAGTTGATCTTACTCTTTCTCTATCTAAGTAAGAAACATCTGTTATTTTAATAAGACCTTGTACATAAGAATAGAAATTATCCGCAAACTGATTGCCTTCTATTTCTGAAATCAATTCGCCGTCTCTATCACTTATATTAAATGAACTTAAAACATTTGTAATTATTTTCTGCCTGTTTCCTCTTTGAAGTGCTTTATAATCAACCTCGTAACTAAGGTGCATCAATGTATGACCTTCATCTGTGAAGTACCATTTATGCTGATCATTCTTTAACACTAAAGATAAATGGTCGCCATCGTCAAACATAAAAGGAGAAAATATTCGGTACCTGTTTATACCTTCCTGAACTAAAGAAATATCAGAAGAAACTTTTTCTCTGAACTCTTTTTGTAGTTTTTCTATTTTCATATTTATCTCCTAAAAATCTAAATCAAGTTGATCTTCATTTTCAAATACGATATTGCAATCACTTACCATACAAGCAAAGGCTGTTTTAATGTCGCTATACCTATTAGTTGCTTCAGCAAAACTCTCTTCTTTCATCCCTGCTCTTTGATATCTTTCGGACGCCCGGTGCATATGAAAATCGTACATACTTTGTTTTTCAATTTTATTGGAGTGCTGGTGACTCTTTCCATTATATCGGCAAAGCTTAAAATCCTGATTGGAGCCTTTGGGAGAAAATGCAAGTATTACTGAAAAATCTAAAACGTTAATGCTGTTTTGTCTTAATATTATTTTGAATTGACTTCCATCTTCTCTCGGAATTGCCAAATCATTTTCCTTATGCACACCTTTTACTTTTAAGTTCCAAAGTTCTTTTAATAAAATATTGGTCCGCTTTTCTTCAGCAATCAATTCATCTATTTCCTGATCGGTTAAGAAAAGATCCATATCTTATTCCCTTATCCTGTAAATCTCAAAAGGAAGCTGGCAATATTCTATTTTAAATTCAAGCAGTGAATGTGTATCAACATATTTTGCTGGTGCAAACACTAATTTTTTCTTGCCGCTATACTTTCCTAAAGCCTGCGCTAACTTTAGTGTTAAAGCTGTGCTGCGCAAATAATCAAGATCTGGTTTGTAGAAAAGATAAACCTCGTAGTCTTTTGTTTCACCTATGTAGTTTTTCTTTTCATTAACTTTTTTAGGATTAAACTGTTCTCCAGTTGCAGTATAAAAAACATACCTTGCTAAATCATTATAGGTTGGTAAACTATCACCCTTCAATATACTTTCCATTTCTATTGGGTCACCGAGTTCAAAGAAACTGAAAGTCCCGCCCGTTCCGTTTTCTAAATCTAATTCGTCATCTTTCGGTATTCCCTTTATAACCCGTCGTATTCTTTCTGCTGTAATTTCATTTGCATAATCTTCCATTTCAACAAGAATAAATTTTCTGTTTCCATCATCTTTTTTATTTAGCTCTAATACTGCTTGTGCAGTAGTTCCCGTACCTGCGAAAGAGTCTAAAATAATATCATGATTGTTACTTCCTAAAAGGATTAGGTTTTTAATCAAGTCAGATGGTTTTGGTGTATTGAATACCATCTCTTCTGAATCATAAAATATTTTTTTTAGTTCTTTTTTTGCTTTATCTGTATGACCATACTCTTTGTAAGACAATAACGTAGATGCTTTTTTCCCTTCTTTTACTTCATTCAGAAATTGTTTTAAACTCGGGAAACTATTTCCATCTCTACCAAAATAGATACGGTTATCTTCTAATAATTGTTGCATATTATCTTTTGAATACGACCAATGTTTTCCAAGTGTTGAATCGAATTCTTTTCCAGTTTTTGGACTCTTAATAATATAATGACCTTCCTTTCTTTCTTCATTAGCAACCAAATCTCCAGATTTCCAATCACCTCGCGGATCATCGTCAGGATTTTTATATCTCTTATCCATTTCCTCAGTACGCGGTAATAAATTAATTTGTGCATTATTAATATCTCTCGCATAGCACAAAACAAATTCATAATCATTAGAAAAATATGTTGATTGGTTTTTAGGACTATAAACTTTTTGCCATCCTAACTGTGCAATAAAATTATCTTCCCCAAAAATTTCCTGCATTAAAACTCTCAAATGATGTACTTCATTATCATCAATAGAAATAAAAATAATCCCGTCTTCTTTAAGTAATTCTTTTAAAAGTTTCAATCTCGGCATCATCATACAAAGCCATTTATCGTGCCGTGTTAAATCTTCCTTATCAACAACTTTTCCAAGCCAATCTTTAATCATAGGGCTGTTTACATTGTCGTTGTAAATCCAAGCTTCGTTTCCGGTATTATAAGGCGGGTCTATATAAATACATTTTACTTTACCGGCATAAGTTGGTAGCAAAGCTTTTAATGCTTTTAAGTTATCGCCGTGTATTATTAGGTTATCGTGCAGGCTAACATTATCGGTAAAACTCAACTCCGGTTTAGGAATTAATTGATGATACTTAACTGCAAGATGATGATTATAAACGAAAGACTTACCTTTGAAATTCAAAGTTGGCATAGCTTATTTAATTAAAGTGAGTGAAATCCATATCTAAAAATATAGATTACTATTTATGAAACGAAAAGATTAACAAAATAATTTAAAAACTATTTTGATGTTTTATTTAGAACTAATTACAACGAGCCTAACAAATCTTTAATTTTGCTCATCAACTCACCCAATTCAATATCAAATCGAGTTTCTGTTTTAAATAAATTGCTGCTTTATTTCGAAAGTTTTTTATTCTCAGGCTCTTTTAGAAAAATCTCTTTTGAAACAACAGAACGACCTAATCTTTTTTCTAATTTTTTTCTGGCATCACCGGCAATTTTACCTCCAACGTTTGCATCCCACCTGAAGTTTCAAATTAAAACTTAAGGGGTGGTACAAAATGTACCGCACCATTGTTCAGCAGTTTTGCAAGTTCAGTATCTCGTTGTTTTAATCGTTTAAAATACTGTGCGGGATCATTTGAATCAGTGAGGGTTATAATAAGATCATTAATTACAAACCACCACTCATTTTTAAAGAGTATCTTTCTAACTTGTTTGTTTTTGAAGAGTACAATTTTTGTTTCTTCCATAATTACTCCAAAAAATTTCTTAATTACCCCAGCAACTTCTTAACCTTATTCATCAAATCACTTAATTCAACATCAAAGCGTTCACCTGTTTTTCTAACCTTAACTTCGCATTTGTTTTCTTTTAGTTTCTTCTCGCCAACCACAACCTGGATCGGCATTCCGAGTAAATCTGCATCGTTAAATTTAAAACCAGCGGTAACATCACGATCATCAAATAAAACTTCAATGCCTTGCTTGTTCAAATCATTGTAGATTTTTTCGCAGGCATCAACAATTTCCTGCTTCTTCAAATTCAAACCAAGCAAGTGAACCTGGAAAGGTGCAAGAAGTTTATTCCAAACAATTCCATTTGCATCGTGGTTTTGTTCAATGTAACAAGCCATAACACGCTCAACACCAATACCGTAGCTTCCCATAATAATTGGATGCTCTTTCCCGTTTTCATCAAGAAAATTTGCGCCCATTGCTTCGGAATATTTTGTTCCAAGTTTAAATATATGTCCGAGTTCTATAGCAGGAAAAACTTCAAGATATTTATCACAGCGCGGGCAGCCTTCAC
>JAVHOU010000218.1:0-32237 GCA_036170275.1 Ignavibacteriaceae bacterium | reverse complement strand
GTTGCAACAACACCAACTCCTGCTTCACCCCACGCTACAAGTGATCCAACAGAAAACCAATGGGACTGAACGGCAACGCCCATCTCGCCAGTTTCAGAATCACGTGCAACGATTGAAAATGTATGAGCAAGCGGTTCGTCAATATTATAAACTTGGGCTGGTAATTCCATCAAAGAAAATAATACCAAGAAAATTATTACAACACTTTTTTTCATTTGTTCACCTTTTAAAATATTACTTATTATAGTTGTCATACTTCGACTTCGCTCAGCATGACCCATGTTAATAAACTTTCTAAAACCCAAGTCACACTGAGCGAAGTCGAAGTGTGACCAATTCCGGAATAACCAGTGCTTAAGCAATCTTTACTTTAATATTTTAAAAGATACACAGCTTGCATAATCTTTATTATGATAAATCTTAATCATAGCTTTAACAAATTTAGCTTTATCCACATTATAAATATCACAAAATGTATTTGGGTTTACATCAAAGAATGGGAAATATGACGATTGAACTTGAATCATAATTTTGTGTCCCGCTTTAAATGTATGAAATGCGTCATTTAAATTAATTTTGACTTCACTTATCTTATTTGGAATAAACGGTTCAGGATTCTCATAACTATTTCTAAACTTACCACGAAAAATTTCTGTACGCACTAATCTTTGATAGCCACCAACCTCAACTTTGGCAGGATTTGGATCGGGATTAACTGCATCATCAGGATAAACATCAATTACCTTCACTACAAAGTCAGCATCAGTTCCTGTAGTTGAAACAAACAAATCAGCACTAATTGGTCCTGCGATAGTTATATTTTCCGGTAATGTATCCGTTTCAAAAGTTATAACATCCGGTCTTGATGAGGCATATCGTTGATCTTCAATCAAGTGAAAACGATTGTAAAAATTCTTCGAGTCTTCAAACTTGGCAGTATATGGAACTGGATTGAATGGATCGCTGATGTATTCTGTAAAAGAGTTATCTTCTTTTGGTAAAGATAAATTTAGTTTTTCTTCGGGTTGAAAATAATATTTGACTTCGTTTACATTTTTTGGAGGCCAGGTTTCATAATTACTCCACTTATTTTCGCCGGTATTAAAAACATAGGCATCGTTTAACTTTAAATCGCCTTCACCTTTTAAATAATATTTAAAGAATGGAAGTAAAATTTCTTTGCGATAATATTCAGCAGTGTTCTGATCGAATGAAAAATCACCAAGCGAATCTCCTTTAACCCAAGCCCAGGAACCGTGAGTCCACGGACCCATTATAATTCTTGCATTATTTTGAGGATCATTTTTTTCAATAGCTTTGTAAATATGTAATGGACCAAACATATCTTCAGCATCATACCAGCCGCCAACAATTAATAAGGCGGGTTTAATATTTTTCATATATTGTAAGTTGCTTCTTGATTTCCAATAATAATCATCATTGCCATGCGATACCATCGAATCCCAAAAAGGAATTTGATCTTTAAGAAATTTTTCGTTCAGTTTTTTTATTGGAGTATTTTCTATAAAAAAGTTATACGCATCCGGTGATGCATAATCAACAGCGGAAGGATAATTAGTTAGTGGTGCCGGTCTGGGTATTCCAAAATCTTTAAAGAAGTTAAAGGACATTAAAACAGAAAAAGCACCGTTATGATGCATATCATCCCCGACAAACCAATCTGATATCGGTGCTTGCGGCGAAACACAAACAAGATTTGGATGAGCATCAATTGCACCCATAATTGCATAAAATCCAGGATATGAAATTCCCCACATTCCAACTTTACCATTATTATTATTGATGTTTTTTATAAGCCATTCAATTGTATCGTAAGTATCGCTGCTTTCATCAACCTGTTTATTATTTTTTTTATTTGGAATGTACGCACGCATATTATCATATTCACCTTCAGACATATATCTGCCGCGAACATCCTGAAAAACAAATATGAATCCTTCATCAGCAAATTCAGCGGATGCGCCTAAAAATCTTGTATATTTTTCTTCGCCATAGGGCGCAACAGAATATGGCGTTCTGACCATTAGAATTGGGTACGTTTTTGATTTATCCCGTGGTGAGTAAACGGATGTAAAAAGTTTTACTCCATCCCTCATAGCGATTTGATATTCGTGTTTTTCATATTTTTCTTTTAAACTGCTTTGTTGGGACTGCGTACAATGGGTTAAGAGCAATGAAAATATTATGGTAAATAGGATTGGATATTTATGAGTGTTCATAACCGACCTTTACTAATTTCTGATGAATGACATTTTAAGCAGAGTAATATAAACGTTAAGTACATTTGCATTTTTTTTATTATATGTTCAAGTCGAGATTAAGTTCTTGTGGCAAAATCAATAAGAAATGTCATTTCGATCCCGATTTCAATCGGGAGAGAAATCTGGATGCCACTATCTTTCAGATTTCTCATCCCGAATACTTTCGGGATCCTTCGAAATGACCTTTTGGATGCTTTGCCACTTTAACTCAAATTCTTTTCATTGATAAAATACTTTATTTTTACTTTAGATTAAATATTATTTACAGGAATGGTTTGCCGGATATAGTTGGAATTATAATTTTATTCGTTGTCGGTGCAATTGCCGCATTTATAAACGTAAATGCCGGCGGTGGATCATCACTAACATTACCCGTTTTAATCTTTTTAGGATTAGACCCAACCGTTGCAAATGGAACAAACCGTGTCGCAATTCTTTTCCAAAACATTTCTGCAGTTCATTCTTTTAAGACAGAAAAATTTTATGAGTTGAAAAATAGTTTAATCCTTTCCGCTCTTACTTTGCCAGGTGCAATTGCCGGAGCGATTATGGCCGTTAAGATTAGTGATGAATTATTTGAGAAAGTTCTTGCTGTGATAATGATATTAATAATTATCACGATGCTTCTGCCAAAAAAGAAAGTTGATAAAGTTAACGAAGGTTTTGTCATTGATTGGAAAATAACTTTGGCTATGATAGTAGTTGGATTTTACGGTGCATTTATTCAGGTCGGAGTTGGCTTTTTACTGATGGCTTCGTTTCAGTATTTAATGAAGCTTGATTTAATTAAAGTTAATATGCATAAAGTTTTTGTTGTGTTTATGTTTACGATTCCTGCTTTATTAGTTTTTATATTTGCTGATAAAATAAACTGGTACTACGGTCTTACTTTATCTGCTGGTAATGCGCTTGGCGGATGGTGGGGTGCAAAACTTTCTGTTAAGAAAGGTGAAAAACTTATTAAGTTTGTTTTAATAATTGCAATTTTTATTATGGCATTAAAACTATTAAACATTTTTTAAATGAAACCCACGAATTATATGCTGTTGAATATTAATGGAACTCATCCCCAACCCCTTCTCTTGCAAAGAGAAGGGGCTATCTGGCTTTGTTGCATATTAATTAAAGGTCATTTCGAAGGAGGCTTCAACTGAGAAATATTTTTTATTGTGTCATAAAGATTTCTCCCTTCGGTCGAAATGACTAAAACAAAAGTTGTGCAGCAAACCTTTAAGTCGCGGACTATTGAAAACTTAAACAATTAGTAAAGAGGTATTATGAAACGATATATCAATTATAAAATGCAAATGAATAACGGAGTTGGAATTCCACAATTTGGGCTGGGTGTTTATCTTACAAAATCCGGGAAGGAATGTGTTAATGCAGTTACGTGGGCTCTGGAAGCCGGTTACAGGCATATTGATACTGCTGAAGCTTACGGTAATGAAAGCGAAGTTGGCGAGGCTGTTAGAAACTCCGGAATTAAAAGAGGAGAATTATTTATTACTACTAAACTATGGAATGATGACCACGGTTTTGATTCAGCATTAAAAGCATTTGATAAAAGTTTAAAAACATTAAACACAGATTACATTGATCTGTACTTAATTCACTGGCCTGTTAAAGGAAAAAGAAAAGATAGCTGGAAGGCGCTTGAAAAGATTTATGAATCCGGCTATTGCAAATCTATTGGTGTAAGTAATTATATGATTTTACATTTAGAAGAATTATTAACTTATGCGAATGTTTCCCCTGTTGTAGATCAAGTTGAATTTAGTCCATACAATTATCAAAAAGAATTACTTGATTTTTGTAGCAAGAATAAAATTTTATTAGAAGCTTACTCTCCGCTTACAAGAACGAAAAGATTAGATGACCCAAAAGTTTTACCAATTGCTAAAAAGCATAATAAAACAGTTGCTCAGGTTTTAATCAGATGGGCAATTGAACACAATTTAGTTGTTATCCCAAAATCTGCACACAAAGAACGAATAATAGAAAATGCAAATGTGTTTGATTTTGAATTGGATGCAGATGATATGAAAATCTTAAATAATCTTGATGAGGGTTTCCGTGTTTCGTGGGATCCGACAAAAACAGATTGATTCATTTGGTTTTTATTTTAACATACACAAAGTTACTTTTCTTTTAGATATTTACATCGCTTCTATATTTTGCTAATAATACTATAAATTCATTTTCGGGAATAAAATTACTATTACTATTTAATTCAATAATTTTTCTAGCTGTTGAAATTGCTCTTTTAGGAATAATTCTATTTGTTTCGGCAAAATTTAGTAGCTCTTCGGTCGTAGTTGCTGAAAGGTTAATTTCTTTTTTATCTGATGCATATTGAATAGTCAAATCGACCGCCGCTATCAAACTTGAAATACCATCACTGAACTTTTTTGATTTATAATTAGATTCAGCCGATTCATACAATAATCTAAGTTTATCTATGTCTTCAATATGTTTTAGCTTTTCATTAGCTAAAACCTCTGGTGGTATGTAATCCAATAGTATTACCGATAATTCTTCAGAAAGAAACCGTGCAGAAAGAACAATGCATTATCAATATGAAATCTAGTAGTATTAATATCTGGTGACGAAAATAAATGTTGGATTTGATTTCTTTGTTCATGCAGTAGATCAAGATTTGCTCTTTCTTGAATTATTACATTTAATTCATTTAATTTAGTGTATGCATCTAATAAGGAAATTGATTCTTTCCCCCCAGCTTTCATCACAGGTATTCCACCAACTCTAACCCGTTCTTTTAAAGTTAATTCTATGGCTTGATCCATATGCAAAATAGATAGCCGTAAGTCAAGAGGTTCTCCATTAATAAAATGTTGCAAACCGTGCACAAGTAAATCAAGTGCCATTTGAAGCATTGGTGATAACATTTATGCCTCTTATTTTAACTTGAAAAATTAGAATCAATTTTTACTTTTATGCTAGCTTCACCTTTTCTAGTTAAAACATATTGTGCAGCCCCACTAGTAGGCTGATTTTTGGCTTTCATAATAAAACCGCTTTTTAATAGGAGATTTAGATAAACAGCTGTATTAGTTTTAACTTCTTTGACTTGATCGTAACAATCATTGATCTCTTTTATTCCAAAACTTTCTAAGTTTTGCGTGTTCTCAAGATAATATGCAAATGCGATAATTTTTTCTTGATGAGTTTTATTTGGCAATCTTTCCAAATATTCAACTAAAGATTCTTCCTTTTGATTATTAATTTCAGCAGGAATGGAATGTTTTGATACTTCCAAATTTGTTGGAGTTACGACTTCTCTTTGCGGATTTACAGCACCTAAAGTTTTAAGTCTTGAAAGAGAATTTGAAATTAATTGGTCTGCATATTCTTTAATTTCTCTAACATATTCTTCTGTTCCCTTTGCTTCAACTTCTATTTCACCAACTCGCACTTTAAAGTGAAAGTAATTATTATCCATTAAATCCTCCTTCATAATTTGATAAATTTAAAATACTAATAGTTAACCTAACTGAGCGGCTTCTAAGTTACAACCAATAACAATAATATCGAATACTAATAACCACTTTTATTTATTAAAAATTTTTTTAGAACATTCTAATTTAAAGAGCGCCCAATCTTTGCAATAACAATTTTGCAATTACAAAAATGCCGCAACTCTTAAAAGAGTCCACATTGAGAACTTCTTAACTATGCTTAAAAGCTTCGGGTGGTATAGCTTTGGGATTTTCTTTCGTCAATGATTCTCTCGGATAATATCCATTATGATCTTTATCGTCTTTATCATGCCAAACAACGTGACAATTTTCTCCATCTAAAAGCGTAACCGTCATTGCATTGCTACCACTCTTCAAATAAACTACATCACCGATTTTAAGATTTTCCATATTACATCTTTATATTTATTAAAGAAAACAGTATTAAATTTCGTTAAACACCTAACTAATCCTTACCAAGAGAAGAAAACTTTTTTTTTATCCTAATAAACATCAGCCTGTTTTTATAATATATGTTTTAATTAAAGACTTCAAAGATTCAATCCTAATATCATTCATCAGAAATTTTATTAAGGAACGCAATATCGGCGGCAAGTGGTTTTCATCGTTTACCCGGAAATGAAACACCATTATCGGAATGTAATTTATAAACTCAAGTTTAAATTAGGTTTAGGAGTGTAAATAAGCAATAAGAATTTGGGAAATATATGAGCGGGTAAAATTAACAAACTAACGTTACGCAAAATCTGTTTTTTAATTGCCACGACTTTTAAGTCGTGGTTAAAATGGAAAATAATTTATTGGCTTTAGCCAAAATATTAAGATTAAGTTTGGCTGAAGCCTATCTTTTCTTTTTTAGAATCCACGACCTGAAGGTCGTGGCAATTTAATCTTTAGGCTCAAAGGCTTAATTAATATTTTAGAATTATAAAATGGAGTTTTTGAATTTTGAATTCCATTTCCATCTTCCATTAACCATCAAACATTATACATCAACCATTTCCCATAGTTTGCAGCAGTCTGTTTTAGCAAAATGATGAATTGAAATCATAGTCTATATTGTGTGGCTATTTAACCAGCAAAATAATTTGCATCTATCATAATAATGATATAATTTTGACACAGATAAAGGAGTAAACAAAAATGCCAATAATAAAACCAATATCAGATTTGAGAAATAAGTCGAATCAAATATCAAAACTTGCCAACAGTTCAAATGAGCCAATATTTATAACTAAGAATGGTAAGGGAGATTTAGTTGTAATGTCAATGTCTCACTATTCAAAATTGCAATTAAAAATTGATTTGTTAAGTAAGCTGTCAGTTGCACAAAATCAAAAAGCGGCAGGTGAAAAAGGGCGAACACTAAAACAAGTTATGAATGATATTAGAAATTCAATTAATGCCAACAGATAAATATCAAATTAGATTACTAAGAATAGCTGAAGAAGATTTAACTGAAATAATATCATTTATTGCCGCTGATAATCATATAGCGGCCAATAAGATTGCTGACAAAATTGAAAAGAACATTGAACTTTTATCAGAAAATCCTATGCTTGGTAGAATTCCAAGAGATGAAGACATTAAAAATCTTGGATATAGGTACATAATCATTAGTGATTATATCATATTCTATACTATTGAAGAAAAAACTATTTACATTCATAGAATTCTGCACAGTGCAAGAAATTATAAAGTATTTCTTTAGCGTAAAGCGTACTTGCTCTTAATCCAGTTTATCAGTTCTATAGAAGCAAGGTAGCCATGTAAATCTGCTTGCCAAGGGGATCGTTCGCAATTACGTGCTAGCGCTTCTTCAATTCCTTAACCAAAAATTTTCCTGTTATACTTTTTTTGTTTTTGATTATTTGTTCAGGAGTTCCTTCTGCAATTATTTTCCCTCCAAATTCACCACCGCCGGGACCAAGATCAATAATCCAATCAGCGGTTTTAATTACATCAAGATTATGTTCAACAACTACAACAGTGTTTCCTTTATCAACGAGTTTGTTAAGCACTTTTAATAATACATTAACATCTTCAAAATGAAGACCTGTTGTTGGCTCATCAAGTAAGTACATTGTTTTGCCTGTACTGACTTTGCTAAGCTCCGTTGCAAGTTTAACACGCTGTGCTTCACCGCCGGAAAGTGTTGTTGCCTGCTGTCCTAGTTTAATGTAACCAAGTCCAACATCGTGTATTGCTTTTATCTTTCTGTTTATTCTTGGTAAATCTTCAAAAAATTCCAGAGCATCATCAACACGCATTTCAAGAACTTCCGAAATAGATTTTGTTTTATAGAGTACCTGAAGCGTTTCGCGATTATATCTTTTCCCTTGACAAACATCGCAAAGCACATAAACATCAGGTAAGAAATTCATTTCAATTTTCTTTAATCCATCGCCTCCACATTCTTCACATCTTCCGCCAGCAACATTAAAACTGAACCTACCTGCTGCATAACCACGCATTTTAGATTCCGGAAGCTGCGCAAATAAATCACGAATGTGAGCAAACAATCCTGTATAAGTAGCAGGATTTGATCTTGGCGTTCTCCCAATAGGTGATTGATCAATCTCAATTACCTTATCAATGTTTTCCAAACCTTCAACAGATTTATAAGGAAGCGGAACTAGTTTGCTGCCGTATATTTTCTTCATCAAAATCTTAACAAGAGTTTCGTTTACTAAAGTTGATTTACCTGAACCGCTTACTCCTGTAATTAAAGTAAAAGTACCCAGTGGAATTTTTAGATCTACATTCTTAAGATTGTTACCACTCGCACCTTTTAAGATTAATGATTTACCAATTCCTTCTCTTCTTTTCTCAGGAATTTCAATTCGTTTTTTACCATTAAGGTAAGAAAGAGTTAATGATTCATATCCATTTTTTGAATTAAGTAATTCAGAAGTATCGCCGGCAATACAAACTTCTCCGCCGTGCACGCCTGCAGCAGGACCAAGATCAATAATGTAATCAGAGCTTTCAATCGTTTCCCTATCATGCTCAACAACTATCACTGTGTTTCCAAGATCGCGTAAATTTTTTAAGGAATTAATAAGTTTAATATTATCGCTTTGATGTAATCCTATAGAAGGTTCATCCAAAACATAAAGAACACCAGCAAGCTGCGAACCAATTTGTGTTGCTAATCTTATTCTTTGAGATTCTCCACCGGATAAAGTTCGCGCTGATCTATCAAGTGTTAAATAATCCAAACCAACATTGAGAAGAAAACTTAACCTTTCATTTATTTCTTTCAGTATCGGTTTAGCGATGATTGCTTCTTTACCGGATAATTTTAGCTTACCAAAAAATTCTGCAGAACGTGTGATTGAAAGCTTCGTTACTTCACTAATATTTTTCCCCTGGAACTTTACTGATAAAGATTCTTTCTTTAATCTTCCCCCGTTGCAGGTTTGGCAAGTTGCAGTGTCCATATAAGCTTCAACCCACTCACGAATGTGATTTGAGGAGGTTGTTGAGTAGAAATTTTTAAGATAACTTAAAACACCGGAAAATCTGTGAAGATATGTTACCGGTTTGCCTTTACCATAATTGTATGTGAAAGAAATTTTTTCCGGGCTTCCGTTGAGCAACAAATCTTTTTGTTCTGTTGTTAGATTTTTAAGCGGCGTATCAAAATCAAAACCAAACTTTTGTCCAACAGCTTCTAACTGATTGAAGAACCAAATTGATCTTGGTTTTCCAAGCGCTGCAATTCCCTCTTCGTTTATAGATTTATCCCAATCCGGAATTATCAAATCAACATCAAGCTGTTTTATTTCTCCAAGTCCTTCGCAATCGCTGCAGGAACCATAAGGCGAATTGAATGAAAAAGAATTTGGTGCTAATTCACGATACGAAATTCCGCAATCCAAACACGCAAGATGACGGCTGTAAATTTTATCATTACCTTCCTCATCAATGATTACAATTCCATTTCCATAATTAAGAGCAACATCAACAGATTCAGTTAACCTGCCGCGTGATCTTTCGCTTGCATTAACTTTATCAATAGCAATTTCTATGTTGTGGATTTTATATCGATCAATGTGAAATCCTTTTTCAATTTCAAAGTATTCTCCATCAACTCTAACTTTTAAAAATCCATCAGAAATTATTTCCTCAAAAAGTTCGCGGTAATGTCCTTTTCTTCCGCGAATAACCGGAGCGAGTATAGAAACTTTTTTACCTGATTGATTTTGAATAATCGTATCAATAATCTGAGCAGATGTTTGTTTGGTTACAGGTTTGCCGCAATTGTAGCAGTGTGGAATTCCAATTCGTGCGTAAAGCAATCTTAAATAATCATATATCTCAGTTACTGTTCCAACTGTTGAGCGTGGATTTCCCGAAGTAGATCTTTGTTCGATAGAAATTGCAGGACTTAATCCTTCAATCAAATCAACTTGTGGTTTTTCCAGCATATCCAAAAACTGGCGCGCATAAGAAGAAAGCGATTCAATATATCTTCGCTGCCCTTCTGCGTAAATCGTATCGAAAGCAAGTGAAGATTTTCCTGAGCCTGAAAGTCCTGTAATTACTGTGAAGGAATCTCGCGGGATTTCAACATCAATATTTTTTAAGTTGTGCTCTCGTGCACCTCTAATAACTATAGTTTCTTTTTCCAAGTAATCTTTATCCAATAAAAAATAGAATTAAAATTTTCAAACACTTATTTTAGGAATAGTGATATTGATAAACAAATAATTTTAGCATGGAATATTCAAGCGCACACTAATGTTACCCGAACAAATAAAAACAATAAAAGATTTCAATCAGGAATCTCTAAAAGAAAAAGGATCGGAATTTATCGCAATAGTTTATCCTGTTGATAATGAGGAGTCTGCACAAAACTATCTTCAATCAATTAGAAAGAAATACTATGATGCCACTCATCATTGTTTTGTGTACCGATTGAACAGCGGCGAATCAAAATATTCCGATGATGGAGAACCAAAAGGCAGTGCGGGAATTAGAATCCTGAATGCAATTGAGCATTTTGGTTTAAGCGACGTTCTGTTAGTTGTGGTGCGATATTTTGGTGGAACTAAGCTAGGAGTCGGACCATTAGGCAAAGCTTACTATAATGCATCTATTGATGTTTTAGGCAAATCAAAAATTGTTAGCCAAACACTTTATCAATTAGTTGAAATCGAAACAGATTTTAATTTTATCAATCTTATCCATCGCATTATGAATAATTTCTCCGCAATTATCTCTGATTCTGATTTTACTGATAAGGCGAAATTTAAATGCTTGATAAAACCAAATGATTTAGAGAAGATAAATATTGAGTTGACAAATCTTACTAATGGACAAATCATAATATCACACAAAAATTTATTTAAATATCAATAATCCTATAAAAATTTAACTATCCGCTTGATTTAATTATTATTATTATCGATTTTTGTCATAAACAATTATTTATCCTTTATTAGACGGGGAAAATCATGGAACTATCTCAGAATGCAGAAAGATTAGCTAACCTTACATTTAGTCTTCTTGCTAATTGTCAGGAAAAAGAAGTTAGATTAGCCGAAGCCCATAGTTTAACACAAGCGGAATTTAGGTGTTTACGTTTATTTGGCTCTGACGAAAGCATTAACAATAAAGCAATCGCCAAAAGAATGAATCTTAGCCCTAGCAGATTGACGAGAATTATTGATGGTTTAGTGATCAAAGAGTATATCATCAGAGAAATTAACGCAAACGATAGAAGAAACATGAGGGTTTGTCTCTCTAAAAAAGGACAGATTCTCGTTCAGCAACTGAACAAATCTTATATAGAAATTCACAAAGAAATTTTGCAGGATATAGATCCAGATCAACATCAGTCCTTAATAACTGCTATGACGCATTTATTGAGTGCTTTGGAAAAATGGATTGCTAAAACTTAATAATTTTTATTTGGTTAGTTTCTTTTAAGATAGTTAAGATATTTTTTTGCGCTGTCTAAATCTTCAGCCAGTTCCTGGAGATTATGAAAAGTATTTTGAGTTAACTCAAGATAGTTGATTTCAATTTGCTTTTTTTCGCCATCATTCATTTGAAAAATAATTTTCTTTAACTGAAAAATTATTTTTTCAATATTCTCAGATAAGTCTTTTTTTATTTGATCAACGTTTTCAACTTTTGGTAGATTCTCACTATTCTTTAATACTCTAAACAATCCATTAATATATTTCCCAGTAAAAAAAAAGTCTTCCACGTTATTTGATTGATCAGATTTGTCAAACGCTTCAATGATTATTTTTAAATGATCTTTCCTTTTTAACAATCTATTTGAAAAGATCTCAACTTGGTCAAGAAAATCAGATTGCAATTTCATGATAATTTACT
The DNA here is from genome assembly GCA_036170275.1 of Ignavibacteriaceae bacterium. Classification (GTDB taxonomy): domain Bacteria; phylum Bacteroidota; class Ignavibacteria; order Ignavibacteriales; family Ignavibacteriaceae; genus IGN3. Next base: position 20,107 of record JAVHOU010000218.1, on the reverse strand, counting down.
TCTTGATTCCTAAACCTAATCCATCACCGATTGGGATAATCATTGAATCAAGATTTTGCTGAAGTATAAATAATTTATTGAAATCGCGAATATGCTTTGTTGATTTGCTGTATTTAGTGGGCACCCGTGAAGCAGCAGAATAACCATGCCACAAAAGATTATCTATTACAATAACTCCGCATTTTCTTAAGAGTATCATTGAGTAATCGAATAATCTTTTATAATCTTCCTTATCAGCATCAAGAAAAATAAAATCATATTTTTTACCTAATTGAGGCATAATATTTAAAGCGTCTCCTTCAATCAATTTTATTTTTTTGCCTAATCCTGATTTCTCAAAATTTTCTTTAGCAATACCGATATTATCTTCACTCTTCTCTATCGTATGAATAACCGATCTTTTACCAAGACATTTGGCAATCCTTATCGTTGTGTATCCGATAGCCGTTCCAATTTCTAAAACCCTTTCTGGTCTGTGCATTTTTATAAGTTTCTCCATCAAATCTGCGGCATGCCAGTCAAGGATAGGAATATTATTTTCAACAGCAAAATTTTCCATTTCCAAAATCAGATTGTCATCATTTTTTTTAAACGAATCAAGATATCTTTTTTGTGCGGGAAAAAATATTTGTGTCATTGTTCAATCTCTGATTTAATAAGAATTACTTTTTAACTCATCTTAAGCAAAAGAGCTAAACCTTGAAGGTTTTACAGAAAATAAAAGTGATATTATAATTTAAACAAAACTAAGTTAGAAAAACCTTCAAGGTTTCTATAAAATGCGTAAGTAAAATTTATAATTTATTTAAGAAGTATCAATTTTTTACCGTACTCTTTTCCAGCAAGTTGAATAAGAGCATAGTAAACTCCGCTTGCACAAAGGTAACCTTGACTTGAATAACCATTCCATTCAAAAAAATTTTCACCGTCTCTTGTAATGATATTTTTCTCAATTACTTTTTGTCCTGAAGCATCAATTATCGCAATTTTAAATAATTCATTCCCGGCAGAATTGAAATTTATCCTGGTGGTTTTATGATTTGCCGGTATGAAAGGATTAGGGAAAAAATCGCTAACCTGATAATTACTGACCGGATTTGAAATTTGAAGATTTAGTGAAATAATGCCCGATCCATAAATAAATTTATATTTACCAACTTCTGGCATAAAATGAATAATATTCTGGCTATCGGTATACATAATAGAAAAATTAAATATTTCCCCTATCATTGATTGTTGTAAAGTTAATGAGTATTCATATTCATTTGTCTTACTCATTGCAAATTCCTGAATCACATCTCCCCAACTAAAAATAACTTTAACAGATTGTGGATTAATATTTTTCTCAAAAATAGTTTTATGCAAAACATATCCGTCATTTACTTTTTCAAGATTAGGAAATTCAATAGCATTTTTTGCAGAGATAATTCCGTAACCGATTTGATTATTCGGATTAGAAGAATTTGAAGCCGTCTCAAGTATAATACTTCTTATCTGTGTGTTATTTAAATACGGATGTGCGGATAAAAGTAAAGCCGCAACACCGCTTGCAATTGGAGCTGAAGTAGAAGTTCCACTATTCAATTTGTATCCATTAACAGTTCCTGCAACTGCTCCGAAAGTATTAACACCAAATGCAACTATATCGGGTTTAATTCTTCCATCAGACGTAGGACCAATGCTGCTGAAACCAGCACGAATGCCATATTCATCAACTGCTCCGACTGCAATAATACTTAATCCATCGGCAGGTGCAATAATGTATTTCCACTTTGTGTTACCTTCATTTCCAGCAGAAGTAAAAGTAGAAACACCTCTTTGAAATGCTAACTCCGCAGCTTTTGTTACGATAGCTGTTTTTCCATCCATATCATTGTAAGTATATGAATATCCTGAGTCAAAAATATTATATCCCAATGAGCTTGTAGTAATATCGACTCCAAGTGATTCCATCCATATTAGTGCGGCTGCATAATTATCTTCTTCAACATTCGTTTCACTTCTTACATCTTCGGTCTTTGCCAAAATAAAAGAAGAGTTAAATGCAGGACCAATCATAACACTATCTTTGTAGCCTGCAAGTAAAGAAAAAATATAAGTTCCATGACTATCCTGGCTGGGACTGTCCTCTGTTTGGTTAGCAGTAACTGAATCATTAAAAACAAAATCATATTCTGCAATTACTTTTCTGTTCTTTAAGGATTCGTGTTTCTTCCAATCAAATCCAGTATCAAGAATACCAATTATAATATCATTCCCATAAATTCCTTTTGAATGAACCAACGGCACATCAGATAAATTTAACTGTTTAAATGAATCCCCATAATTAATTGTTGAATCACCTAAATTTATTTTAAATAATTCAGAATTTGATTCATTAGGATTTTTAAAATAAAGTTTTTTTACCGGTTCAATAGATTTTACAAATGGTAAAGATTTTACAACCGCTATTTGTTCATTGGTTAAATAAGCAGAAACAGAATTGAACCAATTCAGTTCGTGTATGATCTTAATTCCAATTGCTCTTAATTGCTCTTTATAATTATCCTGAATTGGCAGATCATCATAATTTATAAATTCCTCTCCCATATTTTTTATTCTTCTATCAATAGCTCTTTGGGATAAATTACTTAAAGCATCATTATAATACTTACTTGATTTGTTTAAAATAGTTTTGCTATCTATCCCTTTATCAATGAAATAAATGAAATATTTTTGCTGACCAAAAACGAGTGAAGAAAAAAGTATTAATATGAATGTTAAATATTTAATCATACTTGTAAAAATTTTTATAAAGCTATAAAATAGGAATGAAAATAAAAGTGGAAAATTTTATATGATTAATTTATCGATTGCATTATCCGGCTGAATCTTATTGAATTATAATATTCAGATATTCCGTTTGATTGAACCGGAAGCTGTGACCAATAAATCATAAATGCCTTTCCGATAATCCACTCCTCGGGAATGTAGCCAAAATAACGGCTATCAATGCTGTTCATTCTGTTATCACCTAAAACAAAGTAATAATCTTTCTCAAAAGTATATTCTCTACGCGGTTTGTCTTTTAAGTTTATAACCGTTCCTTCAACGCTCATTACCTTTTCACCAAAATCAATATTTATGGCATTTTGCCATAGCATAATATTTTTGGGATTTAATTTTACCGTCATGCCCTTTTTAGGAATGATAACTGGTCCATAATTATCTGTTGTCCATTTCCCATCGTATGGAAAAAGTTCTCTATTACCTTTCTCCGATTTCGATTCAGAAAGGTTTATATGAATAAATGAAGGGTTGCGAAGTTTTTTACCATTTATAAAAATTTCCTGATCAATAATTTGAATTGTATCACCGGGCAAACCAATGATACGCTTTACAAACATTGAATAGTTTTTTGATGCCGGGTCGTAAAATTGTGAGGGCATTTCGAAAGCAATAACATCATTCAATTCCGGCTTGCCTAACGAGAATAATTCTTTTTTAGGCAATCGATTACCTAAAATAGGAATTTGGTAAGGGGTTGATAAAGAATATGACATTTTGTTTACAAGAATAAAATCGCCTTCAAGTAAAGTGTCTTTCATCGATCCGGTGGGAATTTTTAATGCATCAATTACAAAAGCTTTTAGTATCAGTATCAGAATAAAAATGAGTACAAGATATTTTATAATCCGAACCATAATAATTTTTGCTAATCCTCAATTTGCAAAACAGCCAAAAACGCTTCTTGTGGAATTTCAACATTACCGACTTGTTTCATTCTCTTTTTACCTTCCTTTTGTTTTTCCAAAAGTTTTCTCTTGCGTGAAATATCACCGCCATAGCATTTTGCCAAAACATTTTTCCTTAATGCTTTAACAACTGATTTTGAAATTACCTTTGTTCCAATTGCCGCCTGAATGCTTACCTCAAACATCTGACGCGGAATTAAATCTTTTAACTTAGAGCTGACTTTTTTCCCCCATTCAAAAGATTTACTTCTGTGTACAATCATCGATAAAGCATCAACTGGTTCCCCATTCAACAAAATATCTAACTTGACAAGATCTGATCTGCGATAACCAATATATTCATAATCAAAAGAAGCGTAGCCGCGTGTTGATGATTTTAGTTTATCATAAAAATCAAAAATTATTTCTGATAGTGGAAATTCATATTGAATGTCTGCGCGGGTAGGATCAATATATGTTGTATTGATATATGTGCCTCGTTTATCCATAGCTATTTTCATGATATTGCCAACATACTCACTTGGAGTAACAATCTGTGCCTTCATATATGGCTCTTCAATGTATTCAATATTTCCTATTGAAGGCATCTCAGCAGGATTATCAACAACTGTCTTCTCTCCCTTTTTTGTGTAAACATAATATTCAACGTTTGGAAGAGTTGTTATGATTGATTGACCATATTCTCTTAGCAATCTTTCCTGCACAATTTCCATATGAAGTAAACCGAGAAATCCGCATCTAAAACCAAAACCCAATGCAGCAGATGTTTCTGGTTGATAAATTAAAGCAGAATCATTCAAACGAAATTTATCTAATGCGTCCCGCAAATTTTCAAACTCATCTGCATCCGTGGGATAAAGTCCGCTGTAAACCATTGGTTTAACATCTTTATATCCTGGCAATGGATCACTCGCACCATTTTTAACATGCGTAACTGTATCACCAACTTTTGTATCGTGAACATCTTTTATTCCTGCAATAAGATATCCAACATTTCCAGCAGAAAGTTCATCCGTTTTAATTCTTCGTAATCCTAAAATGCCAATTTCTTCTGCTTCAAATTGATTATGTGCAATAAAAAATTTTAGTTTATCATTTGTACGAAGCGTACCTTGAAATACTCTTATCAAGGCAATGGCGCCGCGATATGAATCAAATTTAGAATCAAAAATCAGTGCTTGCAGAGGTGCATTAGGATCACCTGTTGGAGATGGAACTTTTTGAACAATCGTCTCAAGTAATTTCTCCATTCCAATCTTAGCTTTTGCGCTTACAAGAATTATGTCTTCATTCTTGCAGCCAATCAAATCAATTATCTGATGAGATACTTTATCAATTTCAGCGCTTGGCAAATCAATTTTATTTATTACGGGAATTATTTCTAATCCTGCATCAATAGCCAAATAAAGATTACTTATAGTTTGTGCTTCCACACCTTGAGCAGCATCAACAACAAGAACTGCCCCTTCACACGCGGCAAGTGAGCGAGAAACTTCATAAGTAAAATCCACATGCCCGGGAGTATCTATCAAATTCAGTATATATTCTTGCTTATCCTCCGCATGATAATGCATTTGGATAGCATGTGATTTAATAGTTATTCCTCTTTCGCGTTCAAGTTCAAGATCATCTAATATCTGATCCATTGCCTCACGTTTTGAAACGACTCCTGTAATGTCTAAAAGGCAATCTGCAATAGTTGATTTACCGTGATCTATATGGGCAATTATGCAAAAATTTCTAATGTTGTTCATTTTTTTAGCTTAAATTCAGTGCAAATATAGAGATGATGTGAGTATTAAAAAAGAAAGAGCTCGATCTGAATTGAGTAATAAATCTGTTTCTACTTTTTAAGTTTCTCATACGTGTCAAACACAATTCCCTCACGAAGTGCATATTCTGAAATAACCATTTTATTGATTTTAAATAACTCAAATATTTTTTTAAGAATAATAATTCCACCGGGAATTATATCTGCACGTTTTGTTTCCATCCCTTGAATTAAAACTCTTTCCGCAGGTGTTTTTAATTTTATTATTAAATCGTAAACATCTTCAAATTCTTGTTTAGTAAAGCTAAATCCGTTAAGCACGTCTTTAACTTTTTTGTATTTACTAAACTGAGATAAATAAAAAATTGTATCTATAGTTCCTGATACACCGGCAGCAAAATCAAAATCTATATTTACATTAATATTTTTGTTTGCCATGATTTGTTTTTCAACATAATCGCTGCACGATTTAATTGCTGAATCAGTGATAATGTAATCAGGAAAAAACATTTTTGATAATCGCACAGCACCAATTTTAATACTTTCTGCAAAAACAGAAATTCCATTTTGAGCATAAATCAATTCAGTGCTTCCACCACCTATGTCCATACACAAAACATTTTTATTATTAATTGGTAAAGCCTTTTTTATTCCAATAAAAATTAATTCAGCTTCAGTTTTTCCATCAACAACATCAATTGTAATCCCAGTTTTCTTATAAACAGTATCAATAAATTCTTTTTGATTTTTAGCTTCTCTTACAGCACTTGTTGATATAGCTCTTACAGTTGCCTGATGATATTTTGCAAGATTAGAAAAGCTGCTTAAAACTTTAATTGCTCTTCTAGTTTCTGTTTCTGAAATAAGACTTAAATCTTTTCCCTTTTCTGAACCTAATCTTAATACCTCTCTATCCCTGTCAAGCAATTTAAATGAACCATCGTTTAACATTTCAACAATAATCAGGTGAAAAGAATTTGTGCCGATATCAATTGCAGCAATTTTATATTTAATTTTTGTATTCATTGGTATTTAATAAATCATTACACACTTTATGAACATCATCTAATTCTATATCATCTATCAGATCAGATTTACGAATAAATATTTTATTTTTTCCACATGGCACCCAGTTGAAAGGATTTGTTGGTCCAAAAAGAGAAATAGTTGGTGTATTAGTTGTTCCTGCTACGTGCATTATACCTGTGTCGTTTGTAATAAAAAGATTTGATAATGAAATCAAAGCTGCAATTTCTGAGATGCTGTGATTAACAAATTTATGAATTTTAATCTTCGAATTGTTTATAACGTAATCCAACTCTTCCTTATCAGAATTGGTGCCGGTCAAGTAAAATGTGCAATCATAATTTTTATTTAGTTCCGATATTAGTTCAACATATTTATTTAATGACCATCTATTTTGAGGTTTACCAGCACCAACATGTAAACCAATTAATTTAGAATCTTTCTTGAAATTATTTTGAGATAAAAATTCATTTGCAGTTTTTGAATCAGAATCGTCAAAAGAAATAACAGAACTAAAATCTTTCGTATCAATTCTAAATGGTCTTACAATTTCTAAAATATGCTCCGCCACATTTGAATCGGGAAATTTTCTCCAATCAATATCAACTCTACTATCAAACAGAAAAGCACTTTCATTAGGTTTACCATCGAGCGAGTTGGGACCGATTCTTATCTTACTGTTTGAGATCCTCGCAATAAAATTGCTTGTAAATGAAATTGAAACGGTAACAGGTACAATCACAACATCAAATTCTTGTCTTAAAAATTTGATGAAGGAAAATAGACTAATAGGATTATACATTTTAAATTTATTGAAGACATAAAGCTTATCAATAAATTTATTTTTAATTACACCATAGTAATTCTCATTGCTTGCAAGTAAAGTCAATTCAGACTGAGGATATTTTTCCTTGAGTGCCCGGAATAAAGAAACACCGGCAAGCAAATCACCAAGCTGATTATGCTGCCTTATCACTAATATTTTTTTAACATGACCAAGCTCTATGCCTTTATTTTCCGGAACAGAAAAGAATTGTTTAAGGAAAAGCATTAATAGATTTGACGTGCTGTATTTACTTGCCATCACTGTCTAATTTTTCTTTATCGGCATCCGATTTGATTTCTGTGTACTTTGCTTCTTCGATGTTTTCATATTTAGATTTTTTTTGGCTCGTTTCATTTTTAACACGATTTCCGTTTTGAGGCTTAAACAAGAAACTTAGCACTCCACGAAGTAATCGAAACAGCAAAAGAAAGATTACGAAATAAACTAAAAACCTAATCATCTACTTATCCAAAACTCTTAGACTCTGGTTTGAAATATTCAATCACACCACGGTCTTCACGAAAAATTTGTTTAAATAATTCGTTAAAGTCCTCATCGTTATTTACAAAATCAATTTCGGAAGAGTTAACAATTAAAAGTGGTGTGGAATTGTATCTAAAAAAGAAATGATTATATGCATCACTCAATTCTTCAATATAGCTTTTGGTCAGATTTCTTTCTACTACTCTTCCACGTTTTTTGATGTTAAACATTAATCGCTCAATACTTGATTGAAGGAAAACTACCAAATCGGGTTTTCTCAAATTTCTGGAAAGTAATGGAAAAATATTTTCATAAAGCTTTAGTTCTTCGGCAGAAAGATTTAAGTATGCAAATATTTTATCTTTATCAAAGATATAATCGCACACAATAAAATTTGTGAACAGATCTTCTTGAATTAATTCTTCTTGCTGCTTAAATCTATTAATCAAAAAAAACATTTGAGTTTGAAATGCATATCGTTTTCTATCATTATAAAAATTTTCCAGAAAAGGATTTGTTTCAAACTGCTCTGTAATTAATTTGGCTTCAAGCTTTGCTTTTAATTTTTTTGCCAGGGCAGTCTTACCTGCGCCGATAACTCCTTCAACAGCGATGAATCTTATCTCGTCATTCATATTCAAGATGTTTTCTCTTCGGTTATTAAAGAAAAAGAAATTTTTTTTATGATGTTTTGGATTTTAAGATCACTGATAAAATCACTTACTCTTTTGTTAAATACCGGGTGAATCAAATCTGGTCCTATTTCGCACAAAGGAACTAGAACAAAATCCCTATAAATTACTCCTTCGTGCGGTAAAGTAATAATTTCATTTGAAAAAATTAAATCATTAAAAAATAAAATATCAATATCTATTTCCCTTGGTCCCCATTTTTCTCGTTTAATTCTGCCTAATTTTTTTTCAATATCCTTTAATTGTGCAAGTAATAAAAGATGATCAAATTTTATGGATATTTTAATTACTGCATTTAAAAAATTATCCTGATTATTATTTCCAAAAGGTAAAGTTTCATAAACTGATGATACTTTTTCAATGCAGCAATTTTCAAGTTCGCTAATTTTAATAATAGCAGATTTAATATTATTAAGCCTATCGCCTTTATTAGACCCAAGCCCAATAAATACATTATTTATTTGATCATTCTTCAAATTAAAAAAGATCTTTTCTTTCTTTAATCACTTCAACTTCAACACAATCAACAACACCTCCTAAAGGCGGATTGTTTTTCCGTACACGTACATCGATCTTTGTAATCGTTGGATATTTAATTAGTAATTCATCGGCAATATGAGTAGCAAGTGATTCTATCAGATAATACTTATGCTCAAGTGCCATTTGGTATAAAAATTTATAAACTTTTTGATAATTAATCGTTTCACTCAAAGCATCTTTTTTGGCAGCTTCAGAAAAATTAGTATAGATGTCAACATCAGCTTCAAATTTACCACCGACACTTTGCTCTTCACTCATAACTCCGTGATAACCATAAAAAGTAGCTTTCTTAATTCTAATAATATTTTCCATTACTCAATTGCCTGATTTTAATTGTTACAAAATTAACGATTTAGATTGTTAAACATTAATATTAATTCGATGCATCGGTTTTGATTTAATAAAACTTTGCAGATTGGCTATCAGTAAGCCTACCAAAACCATAGCTGCGCCAATAATATTTTCTTTTGTTAATTGCTCATTATAAATCAGCCATCCGAGAAACAGCGCCACTATTGGAGTTATAAATGCAATTAATGAAAGCAGAACGACATTTATCTTTTTCATCAACCAATAGAACGATGTAAACGTCATTATACTTCCAAATATTGCGAGATAAAGAACTGAAATTATTGCAGTACTATCAATTTTTATTTTTGAAATATCTTCCAGAAACAAACCTAAAATTGTTAATCCAACACCTGCTATAAGCATTGGGATAAAATTCATTGAAAGTGGATTCAATGCTTTCCCCTCTTTTTTTATAAGCACAGCTATTGCGGCTTGAATAACTCCACTCAAAACAATTGCAATCATACCAAGGATATTTAAACTTAGATCAGCACCAAATGAATCTGAAAAGATTACGATGATACCAAAAAATCCCAGTACCATTCCGATAATTTTGTATGTACCGATTTTTTCATCAGGAATAGATAGAAATGAAAAGAGAGCAACACAAAAAGGGTAAACGCCAAAAAGCACTGACGCTAATCCTGAAGGAACAAATTGCTCGCCCCAATAAACTAATCCAAATGCAATGATAAAAGAGAAAAATCCCATCAATAGATAAAGTTTAATTGCAACTTTATCTGTTTGTAAAGTCAGCCCACGCATTCTCATTATCACAAAAATTCCAGTAGAAGCAATAATGAATCTAAACCCGGATGAAATAAATGGCGTTAGAGATTCCAGACTTGCTCTTATTCCCAGCCAAGTTGAACCCCAAATTAAACAGAGCAGCAAATAAACTAAAATTATTTTGGGAGTGGTTGATTTCATTCTATCCTTTTAAAGCAATAACCCCAAGTGAGCGACCGGATTTATTACCATCTCTTCGATATGAATGAAGTAAAGTTTTGAATTCATACGTACATAACTCAGATTTTTGAATTTGATTTTGTGGGATTCCAAAATCAATTAACATTTTATAATTAATACCACTAACATCTAAAAATAATTTCCCATCTTTTTCCAAAACATAATTTTCATCAAACTTTTTTGCTACTTCATTTCCAACTTCATAATTAGGGGCTGAGATAGATGGTCCGATATAAGCAAGTAAGTTTTGTGGATTAGAACCGAAATCTTTTTGCAGCTTAATCAAAGTTTTGTAAAGAATTTTTTGTTCCGTTCCTCGCCAACCGGAATGAATTGCTGCAATAACTTTTTCCTTAAAATCATAAATAAAAATTGGAGTGCAATCTGCAACTATTATTGCAAGCCCGAGATTTTTTTTACTTGTAATCAATGCATCACTCTCACCATTATCTCCGGCACAATCAATAGTTTTAATGTTACCAGAATGTATTTGTTTTTGAAAACCAACAGCATTTGCATTTAATCCTAGTGCATTAAAAAACAACTGCCGGTTATAATCAACATTTGATTTATCATCGCCAACCGAATAAGAAAGATTAAAATCAAAAGTGGAATATCCATTTCCACCAATCTTAGTACTAAACCCAAAAATTATTTCAGGATATCGGTTGAATATGTAAGGCTTAAGTATGTACATTTTTTAGGATCAAATTTAAGAAAAGAATTACAATCAATGATATAACATAATGGATAAATTGAGATATTTAACTTGTAATGTTAAATTGAATTATAAAATTTATTATTTAAGTAGTCGAGAAAAATCTTTTGCATTTAAAAGTAAAATCATATTTAAAGATTATTATATTTAATCTTTCAGTAGTTGCCTTTCTATTTTTGCTTTTCGAATTCTGTATTAGACTATTTATTCCTGAAATAAAATTAGCCAGTACCTCAGCCAACTTGTTCGTAGATTCAGTTTATAATTCTACACCCGGTTTGGAACCAAATACCACTGGTTATTCAAGTGATGTATTAAAAACTACTAATCAATTTAGATGCTGGAAATACAAAAGGCCCGTTTCTAAAATGTCAAAAAAAATATTGACCCTTGGCGATTCTGTAACAATGGGTATCGGAGTTAGTAACGACTCAACTTTCCCCGGTATTCTAAATTCTATTGAAGACACAGTTGATATTCTTTGTCCTGCTTTAATTGGCTATTCATCATTTGACTATTTAAACATTGTAGATTACTTCTTGTCAGAAAAAGTTAAAGGTATTTCGATCAATGAAGTTCAAATATATTGGACTCTAAACGATTTGTACTCGAATTTCCCGGATAAAAATGGACCTTCAGTTGCACCTGATAATTTCTTCTTTAATTTAGTTTATTATTTAAGACGAAACTCTAAAGCCTATATTTTTATTAAGAATTTATTTAGCGACAGATCAAAAGCCTATTTTGATTATGATAATCAATTCTATTTAAAAGATAATCCGACATTACAATCTGCCATTAACCATTTGCAGGAAGTATCGATAAAATGTCAATCAAAGAAAATCGCTTTAACAGTTTTTATACTACCTTATGAATACCAAATCAGAAATTATTACAAAATAAATATATTCAAAGCGCAGGAAATATTTTTGACCTCGCTTAAAGATTCTCCCTTCCAAGTGATCGATTGCAGTACTGCGTTTAAAGATCATTACAAAAGCTCAAATAAATATTATCTTTGGGGAGATGGTATTCATTTTTCTGAAGAGGGTCATAAACTTATTGCCAATTTTGTTAAGAATTATTTAAAAAAATAATCACAACAGAAGTCTTACTTTATTACGATATTTTTTTACAGAATAATAGGATTATTAAATTGAAAATACTTGTTTCGAACGATGATGGAATTGATTCCGCTGGAATATTTTCTTTAGTTGAAGCTTTAAAAGAAATTGCCGAGGTAACAGTAGTTGCACCTCATAAAGAACAAAGCGCAGTTGGTCACGCGATCACAATGCAAACACCATTGCGAGTTTTTGAATATCAGAAAAACGGAAAGTTTTTTGGATATGCTGTTGATGGCACTCCTGCAGATTGTGTAAAAATTGGTATCCGCAATTTAATGGAAACACCACCTGATCTTGTTGTGTCCGGTATAAACCACGGATCAAACACAGCTATTAATATTATTTATTCGGGAACAGTTTCAGCAGCAAGAGAAGCGGCTATAATGGATGTTCCCGCTATGGCAATTTCAGTTACAAGTCATGCTGTAATGAATTTTTCTTATGCTGCTAAAATTGCCAAACAACTTTCACTGCAAATTAAAGAGAAAGGAATAACTAAGGGAACTTTGCTTAATGTCAATGTTCCAAATCTTCCCGAAGATGAAATTGCAGGGATTCTTCTTACAAAACAGGGAAAATCTAAATGGGATGATATTTATGAAAAACGAATTGATCCTTATGGAAGAAATTATTACTGGCTTACGGGAAATTTATTTGAACTTGATCATCTATTAGAATTCGATCAGGCAGCAGTAAAGAAAAATTATGTTTCGATTTCACCCATCCACTTTGATCTAACTGATTATCAGGCATATTCAGAAATGAAAAACTGGAAATTAGAAAATCTTTTAAATGGAAAATGAAATTGAAATTTATCAGATAGATTCTTTCACAAAAAATATTTTCCACGGAAATCCCGCCGGAGTTATATTAAATAATAATCTAACTGAAATTCAAAAAAAACTTATTGCAAGAGAAATGAATCTTTCTGAAACTGCATTTATAAGTGATTCGAAAATTGCAAATTATAAGTTACAGTGGTTCACTCCTTCCGCTGAAGTTGATTTATGCGGACATGCAACGATAGCATCACTTCACTTTTTATTTGAAGAGGGAAAAATATCTGATGGACAAACTATTACGTTTGAAACAAAATCCGGTATTCTGAAATGTTTTGTAAACGATGGAAAATATTTCATGCAAATTCCCATTGGAGAGATAATAGAATTTGAAGGGTGCAAGGAAGAAATCATCAACGCTCTGGGAATTGAAAGAACTGATGTTTCCGATTTACCTTTTATTCTACTTAGCAATGGATATCTTTTCATTCAAATTAATTCTTTAAATACTTTGTGGAATATAAATCCTGATTTTAAAGCACTGAAACAATTATCAGAAACAAAAAAAGAATTTTCCGATGTTACAGTTTTTACGAATGAGACTATTGAGGAATCTTCTTCCGCACATTTAAGATTTTTTGCGCCGTTCGATGGAATTGATGAAGATCCTGTTACCGGCTCTGCCTGCGGTCCGTTACTGTTAGTTATGTTAAAATTAGGTTTGATAAAAAAATATAAAGACGATATGGAAATAATCTTTGAGCAAGGTGATGTTTTAAATCGTAAAGGCAGAGTTAGTGTTCAGTACAATTCTGTTAATAATGAGTTGTATATTTCTGGCGAAGCTGTTACCGTAATGAAAGGGAAATTATTTTACTGATGTTCGGTTATGAAAAAATAAATTTAAATCTTTCATTTAATTCCATTTACTTTATTCTTGGATTAATTCTTTTAGCTGCATATTCTTTTTATGTTTATCGATTTACACTGCCTCCTGTTTCAAATCCAAAAAAATACATCCTGACTTTTCTTAGATCATTTTCACTGATATTACTGCTCTTTGTTTTTTTTGAACCGGTTTTAACATTAACAAAAAAACTGATTATTACTCCAATAGATGTTTTCTTTTTAGATACCAGCAGGTCAATAAAATTTGATGATAAGACAAATCGACCCTTAAAAATGAAAGCTGTAATTGAAGCACTCAGCAATTCTAACTTAAATGAAAATAATGAATATTATTCATTTGGATCATCTATTAAAGTATTGAAAGCAGATAGTTTATCTAAGCTTAACTGGTCCGATGCAACAACTGATTTTTCAGCCATATTTAAAAATCTTCAACAATCAGAAAAGAATATCGCATCTGTAACAATTATATCAGATGGAGTAATCACAGAAGGATCGACACCAATTTATGCGGCAGAAAAATTAGGGATTCCCGTTTTTACAGTTGGTATTGGAGACAGCACAAAAAAGAATGACATTGAAATTAAAAATGTAATTAATAATGAATTTATTTATGCTGGCAATCCGACAACAATCCTTGCTACAGTTCTTAATAAAGGATATTCGGATAAAGCGTCACAGATTTCGCTTTATGAAAATTCAAATTTGATCGAACAAAAAAATATTATTTTTGATCGAAGCGGAGTAAATTCAATTTCATTTAATTACACACCCAAACAAAGCGGAGAACAAAAATTAAGTATCAAGGTTAATAATCTTGAAGGTGAAGCCAATTTTTTAAATAACCAAAAAGTATTTTTCATAAATGTACTTAGTAATAAAATTAATATCTTATTGATTTCAGGAAGTCCATCGCCAGATCTTACCTTTATTAAAAACTCTCTAACAAATGATGAAAATCTTAAAGTTAGTTCCCTAACTCAAATTGTTGCCGGAAATTTTCTTGAAGAAAATTCACAGGCAAAACTTGACAGCGCGAATATTATTTATCTTATTGGTTATCCAACAGCTTCATCTTCTGAAGAATTTTATAGTAAGCTTATTAACAAGTTAGAAAATAAAAGTACCCCAATATTTTTTTTGATTAACGGCGAAATTTCAACTACCAAATTAGAACGATTAAAAAACTTTCTCCCATTCTCTGCACAACGAATCGAAAATAATTATTTACAGGTTCAACCTGATGTTCAGATATCAGAATTAAAGAATCCAACTATTGAAAGTAACTCTTCATCAGAGTGGAGCAACCTTCCACCGATATCGCAGCCACTTTCATTAATTACAGTAAAGCCCGAAAGCAAAATAATTTCTAAAATTCGCGTGGGTATTTCACCTCGTAACATACCGCTTATCATCAGCAGAAATTTTGGAAGCAAAAGATCTCTCGCTTTTATAGGGAAAGATATTTGGAAATGGAAACTTCAAACAACTAACAAGAACTTAACCCTATTTGATAATTTTATTTTAAATTCTACGCGCTGGTTAAACGCACCTGATGATCAGAAAAAAGTTAAAATAAAAACTTCAAAAAAGATTTATTCATCTGGTGAGATAGTCGAATTTTCAGCTCAGGTTTATGATGAATCATTTAATCCTGTAAATGATGCCGAAGTAAAATTAAATATTTTAAACAAAGATTATAAAACTGAACTTAATTTGAATTCAGTTGGCAATGGTTTATATGAAGGAAGTATATCGCTTGATAAAAATGGAGACTACCTATTTGCTGGTAATGCACGTATGGATGACAAATTATTAGGTGCGGATAAAGGAAATTTTAATATCGGTGATGTGGATATTGAAATGCTTGATACGCGAATGAATTATGAATTTTTGAATTTACTATCCAATCAAACTAAGGGAAAATATTTTAGTCCTGAAAATATTAAAGAACTTATTGCAAGATTAAATGAAATAAATCTCAAATCATCAAAAGAAAAATTAAAAACTTCAGAAATTCGGCTTTGGTCCGATGAATGGTTATTAGTTGTTGTAATAATTCTGTTTGCGCTGGAATGGTTTATCCGAAAAAGAGAAGGTATGTTATAATTATGCAAGGGGGTCAATCCATAATAATTAATTCATTCCTGGATTATTTTCTTCCCAGATTTTGTTCATCATGTTCAATTAAATTAAATACTTTAGAACATTGCGTTTGTAATCTATGTTTAAGTAAAATTCAAAGTGCTACAGCACAGAGAATAAATCATGAGTTTGACAGAAAATTTAAAGAGAATAATATTATTTCTGATTTCTTTTCACTTTACGTTTTTGAAAAAGATAAAGAGTTACAAAACGCCATCCATGCTCTAAAGTATGATAGTAAATTTAGAATTGGAATATTTTTAGGTAAACAATTAGCTGAAAACTTAATCAAAGTTCATCCTGATTGGCAAATCGATTTAATAATACCAATTCCACTTCATCAATTAAAAAAAGCTGAAAGAGGATTTAATCAGTCGTACTATATTGCAAAAGGTGTCAATAATGTTTTAAAAATTAAAGTCACCGAAAATGCAGTAAAACGAATTAAGTATACACAATCACAAACGACCATGAATATCCTTGAACGTAAAGAAAATATTTCCGGCGCTTTTAAAGTTAAAAAACAAAATATGGTAAAAGATAAAACAATACTTTTGATTGATGATGTAATTACAACAGGTGCAACAATTTCAGAATGTGGCGAGATATTATTGAAAGCAGGAGCGAAAAAAGTTTATGCGGCTTCGATTGCTATTGCGGATTGAGTTACATTTTTCCCGGAGCAGAAACACCAAGAATATTTAATCCATTTTTCAATACAATTTTTGCAGCTACAGCAAGTGCTAATCTGGCTTCTGCGAGATTTTTTTCTGTTCCCAAAATTCTGCAAAATCTATGAAATCTATGATAAGCTGCTGCTAACTCTTCTAAATAATTGCACATTAAATTAACTTCAAAATTTTCAGCACTCATCAAAAGTTTTTCTTCAAAGTTATATAATACTTTTATAAGATTTTGTTCATGCTCATTTATAAGTAATTCTAAATGATTAACTGAAGGTTCTAAACTTTCTCTTTTTACTTCACGCATTATGGAACAAATTCTGGCGTGAGCGTATTGAAGATAAAAAACAGGATTTTCATCGGATTGTTTTTTTGCTAATGCAAGATCAAAATTCATATGTGTAGAAATATTCCGCATATTAAAAAAATATCTTACAACATCTTTTCCAACTTCATCAACTAACTCATCCAGAGTAATAAAGTTAGCTTTTCTTGTGGACATTTTAACTACTTCCCCATTTTCAGTAATTGTAACAAACTGGTGAATCAGAACTTTAACTTTGGAAGAATCATAGCCAAGAGCTTTCAACCCTGCCATAACATCCGGATACGTTGCATTATGATCTGAACCAAACAAATCAACCAATAAGTTATACCCACGATTTATTTTAACGATGTGATAAGCAATATCCGGCAAACGATAAGTAGGTTCACCAGTGTTTTTTACGATCACTTTATCCTCATCCTGTCCAAGCTCAGATAACTTTAACCAAATTGCTTCTTCTTTTTTATAGGATAATTTTTTTTCTTCATAGGCATTTAAAAGTTCTTTAATCTTTCCTTCTTCGTAAAGAGAATTTTCGTTAAAAAATATTTTATGATGAATCCCCAGATTATCCAGAGTATGTTTGATGTCTTTAAAGATTTCACTTTCAGCCGTTTGTTTAAACTTACCTTCAGCATCTTCATCTCTAAGTCTATCACCAAATTCATCAAACAAAGATTTGGAAATATCTTTAATGTATTCGCCTTGATAATAATCGGTGGGAAAATCAATTTTTTCACCCAGCAATTCCAAATATCGTAGTCGGACTGAATCACCAAGAACACGCATCTGTCTTCCGGCATTATTAAAATAGTATTCGCGGTCAACATCATAGCCAATCCACTCTAAGAGATTTGCAACGGTATCACCAATAACAGCATTTCTTCCGTGCCCAACAGTTAGGGGTCCAGTTGGATTTGCAGAAACAAATTCCACATTGGCACGTTTGCCTTTGTATTTATCTGATCTTCCGAAATTATCTTTTTCAGTAAGGATTTCCTTAATGATTTTTGGTGTGTATTGAGGTGAAAAGAAAAAATTAATAAATCCAGGACCAGCAATTTCTGTTTTTGCAATAACGGAACTATCCAAATCTAATTCATTTAATATTTCCTGAGCTAAATCACGCGGATTTTTCTTTAACTTTTTTGATAGAAGCATTGCAGCGTTAGATGAAAGATCACCATGCTCGGAGGATTTTGGAATATCAAATGATAAGTTGATTTCTGCTAATTCAGGAATTTTTTTTTCTGCTTCTTTAAATGCAGAGTAAAGGTATGCTTTCAATTTGTGTTTTTTTAATTTGTATAAAAATTATTTGGTAGTTTTTTTTCTAACTGCTTTAGGCTTTGATTTTACAATCTCTTTTTTCAGAACCGGATCTTCAACATCGATAGTTGGGGCATCACCCCATAGTTTTTCAATATTGTAAAACTCCCGTGATTCTTTTTTAAAGATATGAACAACAACATCAACATAATCCAATAGAACCCAGCTTAATGCCATATACCCTTCTTTATGCCAGCATTTAATTCCTTCATCTCTCAAACTTTTATCCACTTCGTCCGCAATTGCTTTTACCTGTGTATCAGAATCTGCAGAACAGATTATAAAAAAGTCAGCGAATGTAGCAAGATTCCGTAAATCTAAAATTTTTACATCAAATGCTTTTTTATTAAAGGTTACATTTGCAATTTTTTCGGCGAATATTTTTGAATCCAATATTAGCTCCCGCTTTTTTTAAAATATTTATTAAAATCTTTTCCAATCACAATTGTAAGATCAAGAAAATATTGTTTGTTCGTTTGATTGATGATATTCTTTTTATCAATGCCTAAAGAATCAGCCACTCTATAAGCAGTTTCAATTTTTCCTAATCTATCAATAATAAAAGTGTTATCAATATCAAAAGACATATAATTGCCTGTCTTTACAACATCAAAACCACTCGAGCGGATAATATCAGTAAACTTATCACCTACACCCGCAACACCACAGCCATTTAATACTTCAACCTGAATAAGTTGTTGAACGTTTTTGGGTTTTAATTCTTCTTTGCTGCCTGAATTAATTATGCCCAGATTATTTAAAAGACTGTAACAAAGAAAAATGGTGAATAATGATAAAATTACGGAAACAATTACAAAGAAAAGATTTTTGTTTTTTGATGAGATAGTATCAGTTGTATCAATATCTTCAGAAATATTTTTTCCCTTCACTCATTTACTCACATAAATTTAGAACATAAATGGATAATTTTCATATCCGTTGAAACCTCTATAAATTGAATTGCCATAATAACCATATCGATTATAAGGATCATACAAAAGATTTGGCATGCTTCGGTACTGAAGAGAAATAGAAACATCGTCCCACGGTTTATAATTAAATGCAGCACGGCTGATATAAATACCTTGCAGAGAATTTTGAAAATCTTTGCCTAAACTACTATAAGGACTGGTAACAAAACTCGCATCTAATTGAACATTCATATTATCTGAAAATTTATACATCATACTATTAGTATATGTTGCTAAGCTTAATCCTTCTCCTGCAAATGACGAGTAAGAAATTCCAAATGAATGATGCATGCTAAAATTATTGAAGTTTAAAAATCCAAACAAAGAATTAGATGAATTGTTAGTAATGCCATCTCGTGGTGATTCAGTTGTAAAAGCCGGTTCTTTAAATTGTGCATATATCACTATAGATGAAAGTGTGAATATAAGAATCAAATATTTTTTCATAATTTCCTCGAAGATTTCATTAGTATTTTATACAATAAAACTGTTAATGTCAATGAATCATAAAATACTTACATTAAAATAAACAAAAGATGTATTGCACTTCAAGATTAATTTGTAATGATAATTATTTATTTTATCCGCAATTAAAAAGTTAAATAATATGAAAATTTTAGTAATCGATAATTATGATTCATTTACGTTCAATTTAGTTCAAATTTTAGGATCACTAAATTGTAAAGTATTAGTTAGACGAAATGATGAAATAACTGTTCCCGATATCAT
>JAVHOU010000217.1:0-1781 GCA_036170275.1 Ignavibacteriaceae bacterium | reverse complement strand
GGCAAAGGTGATGTTGCAAAACGATTAAATGATTTTAAAATGAAGTTCGTTATTCCAACTGATAAACTTAAAAACGTTTTTGACGCAGCGATTAAAGAATGCAGAACAAGAACTCTTAATCATATAAAACTCCCCGAAAAAGAATCCTTTAAAGTTGAGTATGTTAAAAATAAACCGTGGGGTGCATATAATTGGTACAAAGGTAATTCCTATAGTGTGATTCAAGTGAATACCGATTTACCTATTTTTATTGATCAGGCTGTGGATCTTGCCGCACACGAGGGATATCCCGGTCATCATGTTTATAATGTGTTATTAGAATCTAATCTTGCAAAGAAACGTAATTGGGTTGAGTTTAAAATTTATGATTTATTTTCTCCTCAATCGCTAATTGCAGAAGGAACAGCCAATTATGGTATTGATATGGCATTTCCTGGCGATGAAAGAATAAAATTTGAAAAAGAAGTTTTGTTTCCACTTGCAGGTTTAAATCCAAGTGAGGCTGAACTTTACTACATGGTTTTAGATTTGCAAAAGAGTTTTAGTTATTCCGGAAATGAAGCCGCAAGAAATTATCTTGATGGAAAATGGACACGTGAACAAACGGTGGAATGGCTTCAGAAGAATGCTTTGCGTACAAAAGATAGTGCAGATAAATATGTTTCATTTATTGAAAAGTACAGAAGCTATGTAATCAACTATGATTTGGGAACGGACATCGTTAAAGGTTACATTGAGCGAAACGGCGGAACAGAAAATAATTCAATTAAACGATGGGAATTGTTTGAGCATTTATTATCAACTCCGCAAACACCAAGCGGATTACTAAAACAATAGAAACCATTTGCATTAACAGCTTGTCACACTGAGCGAAGTCGAAGTGTGACGTTCTATATTTGGAATGATCATCCTTCGACTTCGCTCTGGATGACAAAGGATTTATAAAAATCTATGGCACAAAAAACACAAACAGATTCAACTACAAAATTTTTTATTACAATTATTGGATTGGTTGTTATCGCAATTGTATTAAAAGAACTCAGTCATATTTTTATTCCTTTGGTGATTGCAGTTTTTCTTTTCTTCGTTTTCTCTCCGCTTAATGACTGGTTGAGCAATAAAAAAATCCCAATGTTCATAATTACTTTGCTGGATATTGCTATAACTTTTGGCTTGCTGTATGGCGTTGGAAGAATTGTTGTTGATTCATTCTTCCAGTTTGCAGATGGGTTGCCGTTCTACGGTGAAAAACTCAGTAATATGATTAAAGTCACTTCAACATCGTGGGGAGTTACAGATCCTTTCTTTACACAGTTTTCTTTTGATCAGTTGCTTGCGAAACTTAACATACAGAATCTTGCGGGCGGTATATTTTCTTCTACTTTTTCATTGCTTGGAAGCGTTTTGTTCGTTCTATTCTTTTTTGTGTTTGTGCTTTCCGGTAATCAGACAATTTATGATTCGATTAAACATAGATACGTCTTTAATAAAGTTAATCCGGAGCTAAAGAAAATAAAAAAGAATTTACAGCACAAAGATGCTTCCGTTGATGAACAAAAACTTTTGGATGAATTTCAACATCAAAGAATATTGCGTGAACAGCAACTTGAAACTACTTTTAAAAAGATAACCGAGCAAATACAACGTTATATAATTGCAAAGGTTGGGGTCAATCTTGCCGCTGGAATTATCACAACAATTGTTTTATCATTTGTAGGAGTTGATTTCCCAATTGTCTGGGGCTTGTTTGTTTTTCTTTTCAACTTTATTCCGACCATCGG
>JAVHOU010000216.1:0-32383 GCA_036170275.1 Ignavibacteriaceae bacterium | reverse complement strand
GATTTGCCTGGAAACTTTACCGTGAGATGTGGGGTTCCAGCGGTGAATATGTTATTGATGGCAATCTTAAATCAGTTGAATATGTGGATAGACTTCACACAATTAAAGTTCCTACTCTAATCAATTGCGGAGATAATGATGAATGCGCACCTTCCCTTTCAGAAGAGATGCACGAAAAGATTTCCGGTTCAAAGCTGGTTATATTTCCACAAAGCGGTCATATGACTTTTGTTGATCAGCCTGATCTTTTTATAAAAACAATTGAAGAGTTTTTACGTTAAATTATCTCAACATTGGTCAGAAGAAAAAAATAGAAAAATTTTATTTAGGAGGAAATATTTCTTAAGAAGAATTACGGAGGGGATCCTGCCCGAGAACTAGCATGTGTAACCTTGAGCTCGTTTCAAGGTTTTAAAATTATTACGTTTTCAAATGGTAAGATTCTGAAATAATCCGTTGAGACCGGCAGAATGATGGTCTTAGAACAGGCTCGCCTCCCTGAATTTTTCTTATTTTGCAACTCATAGTCAATTCGGTCGCTGCAAAGAGTGCCGAGTTTTTTCACGAAGGACGTAGATTTTTTATTTGCTTTCAAACTCCATCCGTTTTGCCTCTGCTGTTGCTTCATCGTTAAAAGCAGTCTGCTTTCCGGTTTGATCAAATAAGTTAAGCTTAATTGTTGAATTATATGAATGTCCGTCTTCTGAAAGAATAATTTTTTCCAAAAGAACTCCATAACCGGCAGGTGGAAATCCACCGGCTTTAGTAAGCCCTTCAAAAGAAGCTGGTATTTGGGTGATGAAGAATTCATATCGTGCTTCATATTGTTTGTCCCCGATCTTCTTCCAAATTCCATATGCCGGGGGCGTTGGAGGAACACCATCATAATTGGATGATTCAGTCATAGTTTCGCCATTATTAAAGACCCACATAAATTCCCAATCTTTCATTTCGGCAAACGCGCCGGTTTTAAACAGAACTTTCCCCTTCCACGCACCAACAATATTATCTGTGTGGTTTTTATTTTTACCGCAAGAAAACAATACTGAAAAAAGTAAAATAATTATAAAGACAGAAAGTACTGACGGGATGAATGTCCGTTTTTTCATAGTGCTCCTATAGTTTAACTTTTTTATTACTGTTTAAGATAGAAAGATTGGGGGAAAGGATAAAATCTTATTGGACTTTTTTAGGTTGTGTTTTAAACAAAGTATTCTCACATTAGCTGCACTTAAAGAAGTGCCGCCTTTTGAGTATGGTAAGTCGTGATCGTAATGTAAGTTTTCTTTTGAACCACAAAGCACACATTGCCCTTTGTCTCTCGACCAAACTTCTATTTTTACATTAGTTGGAATTAATCTTGTATGTTGTAAAACAATTTCTTTATTAAATGCTTTCATCTCAACAGGCTGAAGATAGAATTTGAAAACATTTCTTACACCATCAACAATTATTTTTGCATCTATCAAACTAAAGAAGCCCTTGTAACACCAAACCCCAGCTTGAATTTTTTCATAAACTTTTACTTTGTGCGGATGCTCTGCCAATTGCATTTTATAAGCCTGAGCTGCAGTAAAAAATTTTCCGTTTTCTGTTAACGTTCCTTTGGGTGTTGTAAATGGCTGGTCTGCTTCCTTTGGTTCTTTTGCTACATTTATTGGTGCATCGTGCCCTTCATAAATAAGTGTATTTGTTTTCTCATCCCACTCATCTGCATAGGGAGCATTCTTACGAACGGACATTAGAAAAATTGAATACTCTGGTTTTATCTGAAAATTCATTCCTTTCTGCACGTTAGCATTTTCTGCAGCAACTAACTCTGTGTAGGAAATTATATCGTCTATTTTAAAACTGGGTTTTGGAAAGAAGGATTTCATAAAATCAACCTAAACTTGAAAATCTTTTTCAAACAAAAATTCTTTTAACTCATCGGCAGCTAAATCTAATATTTCAGAAACCCTATTGTCTATTTCATTATTAATAATATCTGCGGTTAGATCTACCTCCTGTTTCCCTTTATTATATATAGTTTCTTTAATAATTATATCGAGAAACCTCTGGAACAAATATTCGCGCCAGTGGATTGAGTTGGCGGTATACTTTTCAAGGATTAATTGTGCAATTCTTTTGGAAGAATTGATCCAATAGATTCCCATTTGAACATCTATCGGACGTTGATGTATGGCAAAATGGCGACTATCTAAATCAAGAATACCACCGGTAGCTGGATCAATATCATAACTAGAAATTTTAACCTCGGGAAATTTATTACCCTTTCTTTTTTCATCACCGCCAGTCTCACCAGATTTTTTCTCGTTTTTTTCAGTTTGCTTTTTTTTATGAGAAGATAATATGATTTCATTTTCTAAAGTACCATCCATGCCCGAATTACCGTTACCACCAAAACCTTCCTTGAATAATTTATCTAAAAATCGGTTTTTCCATCTGTTGAGTAATTCATTATATAAAGATGTCTGTTTTAAATCTATTTTCTTTTTCTCGTTTTTAACCTTTTCATCCATCTCCTGACAAAAAGATTGTATACAATCTTTCGCCCAATTAAGTAATGCTCTTTTTTTAGGAGCCTCAACGAATTTATCACGATCATTACGTACAAGATCATCCTTTTCCATAATATCACAATAACAATCACCATAGATGAATTCAGAATAATTAGATAAATCTATATTCCCTAATTCGCTGATTTCATAATTTGCGATAACACCTACAGTACTTAAAAAGTCAATAGTATTTAACCCACGATATTTCTGTCCTTTTAATGGAAATTCGGAACTAAACAAAGTAAGTTTAATCGGTTGGTCTTTATCTCCATACATAAGAATTGTTTCAGTTTCGTTTTTTAGAATGTTAGGACATTCAAATTCACGTGGTTTTTCAAATCCTGGTTTAGGTTTAATTGTGGGTGTTTGGAGTTTTTTGGGTGCAATGTTTTCGTCATATAATATAAATACATTTTTACGTTGAATTATTCGCCGAGATTGAGGGTGAAGAATGAGACCATCAATAAGTTTATTCAAGTAATTTGTTTTAGCAATTGCTTTAGGTTGGATGCCTTGAATTATTGTAAATCTTTTTTGAGAACGAATTTGATTGATTATGATAGGATGTAGATTCTTGCTTTTGTCTATGTTAGCAATTGAAATTGCCTGATCAATTGAAACCGTTTTATTATCATATTGCATATGAAACCCATATTGTTTTTTTTCATTGAACCCAAATATGTTAATATGGTTATTTCTGTATGTAATAATTTGGGATGTTCTAAACATTTCCCTCATATAAAATTTACCACCATTACCATGCCCACCAAGAGTTTTAATGTCTTTTTTAATTAATTCATTTGTAGTCCTAGCAGCATCCGGATCAAACCATCTTTTAAATGCTTTATCTATCTTATCCCTTGTCATACCAACAAAATCAATCACGCTAATAGACTTAACTAAATTATTTTGCGATACTTCTAATACAATAAAAACATTTTGATTTTCATCTGGAATATTTTCTAATGTATAGGCATCAATTGAATTTTTTAACCATTCAGAGAGACCTTTTGCGTGATCGAAACGAAATTCTTTACCAACCAAATTAAGTAAATTTTCGACATCTATTTCTGGTTTTTCTACTTTAATATTCATTTTAAGCTCGCTTTTTAGTTGTTCAATAAATCAGGAAAGGATTTAATTAAGTAGTTAGAATATTCAATCATATCAGATGATAATCTACTGTCAAACTGAGAATATAGTTTAATCATAGTATTAGTTTGTTTTATATTGCTTGTAACATCAATTTTACTTGTTCTAACTGATGTTCCGAAAAATTCATAAAAATCGACATCCAATATTTTTTGTTTATTACCATCTATAAATAATTTAAAGCCTTGGAGACTTAATATTTTTATAATCTTGTTACGAATTAAATTCATATCATTTTCAGATTTTGATCTTACCGGTCTATTTGACAGTACCTCTGTAATTTCTAATGCTTTATGGATACCTAAATCAGTAAATACACACTGTCTTTTTTTTATCCTTATAAAACCTTCAGGAACTAAATTGTATAGTTCTCTCATTAGAATGACTGTATCGGGATAATGTTTATATCCCTTTAAATGAAACACCTCGGGGTATTTTTCATAGGTCTTAATTACAATATCTTCATATATTAAAATTTTTTTAGTTGAATTAGTCATTTCTAACATCGTTAATAGTATCATATTCTTTTTTGAAAGTTTCATTATGACCTTACCATTATGATTTCATTTGTAATTATAAATCTCTCATCTTCTTGAAGAATTGCACGGAGCTTATTTTCATCTAGTCCTTCATTTGTCAAATCATCTTTGAATTCAGAAATAAAATCTTGAAACGAAAAAGTAATTTTTGTTTCAAGTAATAATTCATAAAAGATATCAATCAATTCATTATCCCGATCTATATTAAAATCATAATCAAAATATTCTAGCATATTATCTTTTTTAATTATTTGATCGTCATCATAAATCTTATGTTTATTATTCATAAAATATTCGTTTGGAATATTTAATTCATCTAATATCCATTTAATTTCTGTTAAGTACATCGGTCTATGATAATTAAATAAAATGCATTTGATTAATTTTAGAAGACTCCAGTCTATTGAAATAACGAATGACTCGATATCACTTGCGCTATTAATTTCTCTGAGGAATTTTGACGTTTTAATGATCCGAATACAGTTGATTTTATTATCATCATTATTAAAAAATTCTATTGCTTGTGAGGTTTTTGTATTTGGAAAAAGTACTGAAGATAAATAATTTGAAATGAACCGCTCATCCTTTGATAGAGAATTAATATTAATTTGATCAAGATGTTTTAACCCGTAGAAGGATCCAGGATATTTTATGATTTCTGGAATATTTTTTAAAATTATATTTAAACCTTCAACCCTTACATGTCGTATTTGAGAAATTTCATTTTGTATCTCCAAATAATGCCGTACCCTTGGGTCTTCTTTATAAATTTTATGGATTACATCTTTTAATTTAATTCTGCTTTTTAATCCACTCTCTGCCAGACTAAATGTGAAAAATTTTAAATCAACAATCTCCACATCACTTCGAAGTATATGCACTAATTCATATTTTGATTTAAGGTTGGGGAAAATAGGTCTGATTTTATCAAGTAGTTCGCCTACATAAATTTGCTTTTCTGAGGCCCTCAAAATAGTTTTTGCATATTCATTTATCTCTTTCCATTTTTCACGCGGATACGAAAAGTGTTTACTTAGTCCGAAGGTATGCCAATCAAGCGTATAAATTGAACTTGTTCTATTAATGAGGCTTAATAAAGATTTTGATGTAAAAAATTTTTTTGACTTATAATCTCTATTTATGATTAAACTTATTTCATCAATATGTAAAGGAACGTCGCTCGACTCCAATATGTTCTGTACTATGCTTGGCAGTTTTTCAATTCTTATTATATAATATTTTTTCTCAATTAAGATTATACGGTAAGAACTTAGACTAAAAAGGATTTTAATTGCTAAAAGGATTGACTTTAAATCTAAACCAAGACTTTTTAAATAAGACACAAATGAATCAAAAGTATATTTTTTATAATGCCATTCAATTCCTTCAAGCAGACGGAATATAACTAATGCTTCATCTTTTTCTCCCAGTCGATTAAAATAATTTTGTTTGTTTTTAATCAAATTTAATTCAAATGGAGCCTCTGGTATTATAGAACAAATTATTCTTGTATAAAACTTAGCAGTGAAAATACTTTTTGAATTATCTGTAAATAATTGGGTATGTAATAATGGTTTTGGTCTTTGGATTATTTGATTTAAAATTTCACCCCGAATATCATTTATATCCAATTTAAATGATTTGATAAGATCAGTCAGCAATCTATGTGTTATTTGACGAACTCTTTCGCGTGTTATATTAAACCTTTTTCCAATTTCTTCAAGTGATTTGTTTTCTTGCCAGCGCAAAAGAGTAATCTTAAGTGCTCTTTTGTCGATGCCCAAGAAGAAAACATCTATTTGGTAAATAATTGCTTCCGCATTAGAGAAGTGCAGTTTTTCCTGATTACTATTTCTAAAATTTTTTTGCCTCATAGATATCAAATCATAGTTTAAATCCAATTAATTTTAATTTCATTTTCAAGCGCTTTAAACTCTTTATCACCAGTAACAAGAGTTGCTTTTTTAAGTTTAGCTAAAGCCGCGGCATAAGCATCTGCATAGGACATTTTATTAAAAGCTTTAAACTGTGCTGCCTGTAAAGTAAGTTCTTTGTTTGCCTCAACAATTGTAATAGGGTATCTGGCAAAAGTGTTTTTATATAGTTCTGCACGCTCTTTTCCGCCCTCTCTTAGTGCAATGTAATACATTTCACCCCAATTAATTACACATAAAAATAATTCGGCTTTATCATCTAGGGCATTTTTCAAAATCTCCCCAACTTCATCTACACCCTTTTCATTTTCTGCGTAAGCCAAAAGAGAATAGCTGTCTAAAACATATCGTTTCATAATTCTCGCTCTTTTTTCTTTTCTTCCATTAGTGCTTTCAGTAGTTTTCCTTTTGTTCCTAAAAATCCTTTATTGGCATCTATTATTTCGGGGGTCACCGGTATAATCTTTATTCCGTCTGTTTCTTCAAAGAAATTAACTCTTGTTCCAGGTTTTATTCCAAATCTTCTTCTTAGTCTCGAAGGAATTACTAATTGTCCTTTAGATGTTACAAATCCAGTCTCCATGTCAGATATTCTCCTTTTAGTATTATGTTCGTTACAAAGTTAGAAATTGTTTATATGTAAGTCAAGTAAATATTGTAAGACAAAATAAAATAGTGGGCAGAAATGTGGAATGGGATACCTAAGTTTTGTTAAAGTTAATTATTCATTCATTTTCTTATAAAAAGTTAACCCGTTTGCCTCGTACTTCTTCCGCAGTTTTGCCGGAATTGTAATTCGTCCGTTGGTTGTAAGCTTTACAATTTTCATTATCTCAAAATTCTTTAATAGTGGTTACAAATTAATACAAAAACTTTTATGATAATCATCCATTGGGTGGACGATTTGGACGAGGATTGAAACTTGGAGGTTGGCTGCTGAAGGAGATCAAGACAAAATATTACCGTGCACTCAGGAAGCAGAAAGTAAAAAGATAAAGAAGGAAGCGGATAGGTTTTGAGTAAAAGGCACATCAGCCTAGGGCTGAAAAATAATAAAGGCGCAGTAAGAGACGCCTTTTAGAAATCATAACAGAATATTTACTCCCATAGGGATAGCGATGCCATTAACTGCGGGCTTTAGCTTCGTTAACTACGATATTTCTTCCATCAATTTCTGTTTCATTCAAAGCTTTAATTGCTTTGCTTGCATCTGAAGAACTTTCCATTTCAACAAATCCAAAACCTCTGGATCTTTGGGTATCGCGATCCAATATAATCTTTGCAGATAATACAGAACCGTGTTTTTCAAATGTTTCTTTTAGCTTTTGATCGTTTACCGACCATGGCAGCGAACCAACAAATAATTTAGTGCTCACAAAGAACCTCTAATAAATAATAAATAAATTTCCGGTCTATTACCGAAGGCTTATAACTTAGGTAAACCACCTGCCATTAACTAACTTTCTTTTCATTAGTGCCTTATTGGGTCAGTATTGGCAGTTATTATTCACGGGTTTATAGAAGCGAAACGGGTGAAGCGATAGGCAAGGAGTTTGATTAAATGTTGAATCCGCCGCGGCGAATAAATGTTCAATGTTTACAGCGGGCTAGTCTAATTCAGAAAGTTACTCTAATCATTAACCGCATATTCAACAGCGGCTTTTGCGTGGATTTGCAGCGTATTAAAAACCGGCAGGCTTGTATCTGCTTGTTTTATGAGTAATGGAATTTCTGTGCAGCCTAGAACAATTCCCTGTGCACCTTTTTGTTCAAGATCATTTATAATTTCTAAAAACTTTTTCTTTGTTTCAGGTTTAAATACTTCTTTAAGAAGTTCATCCATAATTGTATTATGAATAAAAAGCCGTTCCGGTTTTTCGGCCACTAAAGAATTAATTCCCGCACTGCTTAATCGTTTAGTATAAAAATCCATTTCCATCGTAAACTTTGTGCCAAGCAAACCAATTGTAGTTAATCCTTGCTTTTTAATCTCAACAGCAGTTGCATCTGCAATATGAATTATCGGAAGTTTAATTTCCGTATCAAGTCTTTCAACATATTGATGCATAGTATTTGCACAGAGCACAAGGCATTCAGCGCCTGCGTTTTTAAGTTTAACTGCAGCATCAAGAACAAATTTATAAACACCTTCGTGGTCATCACGGAGATTGCATTCATTTATATCGGCAAAGTTAAAAGAATAAAGAATACACCGTGCGGCATTAAGTCCGCCAAGCTGTTTATTTGTTTCTTCATTAATAAGGCGATAGTATTCCAGAGTGGAAACCCACCCTGTTCCGCCAATAAGTCCTATTGTTTTCATATTATGTTCAATAAAAACTTAAACGTTAAAAATTGCGGAAGTAATCTGTTACAATCGCTTCCGCAATTGACTAAAATTATATATTAGAAACTTCCGAAAAATAAAAATTGAGTTGTCATGCTGAATTCATTTCAGCATCTTTAATGAGATTTTGAAATAAATTCAAAATGGCATTGACTTATAAAAATATTTTTTCAGAGGTTTCTATTATTTTTTTTCAGCTATCTGTTTTAAGTACTGCTCAACCTGTTCTTTTCCCCAATGCGGCA
Source organism: Ignavibacteriaceae bacterium (assembly GCA_036170275.1). Taxonomy (GTDB): domain Bacteria; phylum Bacteroidota; class Ignavibacteria; order Ignavibacteriales; family Ignavibacteriaceae; genus IGN3. The sequence continues at coordinate 23,605 of JAVHOU010000216.1, read as the reverse complement.
TGAGATCATTTTCGGGGACAAACTTTTCAAATTTAGCTAAAGATTTTTCAAGAATTAATTTTGCTGCTTTTGGCCCGCCGCCAAATTGTTCCGGCGTATAAAATAACCCAACACCCATCAAATACTCGGGGCGCGGATTAAGCGAATCGGACTGCACTGCTTTAGTAAAATTGTTTGTTGCCTGTGCGCCATATTTTTGCCACCTGTTCATAGGATCAACCTGCATGCGTGACTGAGCAATCATACCTTTTAATGTATAAATCTCAGAGTTATCCGGCACAAGCGAATCTGCAGTATTAATAAACTTATCTGCTTTATTTAAATAAATATCCTTGGCAGTTTTGGATGAATCAGAATAAGAGGCAAGCACACAGTTAAGGGCGCTGTAATAGTACGGAAGCCATTTATCTTTTTCTGCTGCGGCAATGCGTTCAAAACCATTTGCAACTTTAAGATAATCATTTGCTGTTTTACATTCTTCCATTTTAGCAAGATTAGTTTTCATTCCTGATTCGTATTTATCCTGCGAAAAAGAATTGCCCGTAAAAAGCAAAACACAAAACAAAGAAATAACTAATTTCATTTTTACCTCCTGAGTAATTAATATGGATTAGTTTCACCTAATGAAATAAACATTCCTATAAAATAAGTGCGTACTGCCGGCGGCAGTATGGGTGCGCTTAACTTACCGTTAGTTGAATAATTATAACCGTAAACATTTTCATAACCTAAAACGTTATCGATTGAAAAGAAAATAACCGTGAAGTTTCCGAATACACTTAATAAATGACTGGCATTTAAACTAAGGTTCTGATAATTCTTTGCACGGTCTCCTAAAAATTCAGGATTGTTAGGATTAAAATAAGGCCGCCCGGTTGCAAATGTATATGTTAATCCGAACAAAGTTGTTATAGATTGAACCCAATGCTTGGCTACTATAGAGAAAGTATGCGGAGTAGAAAACGGCGGTGCAGCAAGTGTGGGATAATTTTTGTAGTCGCGTTTGGTATCAAGATATGAATATGAAATCCAGTAATCGGTGTTATCAAAAGTTGCCTGGTCACGCCAAAAAATATCTATGCCTTTTGCATAACCTTTACCATCGCTGCCAAATGGAATTACCGGAAGATTAAAATAGGGATAGGTATAAACTGTTCCCTTTGCCAGATTGTTATAATTCTTATAATATACTTCTATCCTAAAAGTTCTATCGGTACCGATGTATTGATAATTAAATATAAAGTGATCGGCATTTTCAAACTGAAAGTTTTTTGAATATAAAAGAAAATCCGGGTCGGGTGTTTGATAAAATTTTCCATACGCAAAATTAAGCTGATCGTAAGTTCCTAATTTATAAGCAAAAGATAAACGCGGGGCAATATTAGTTTTATTCAGCAGCTTAGAGTTTTCTGTTCTTGCCCCAATTCTTCCGGCAAAATCATTTGTAAAGAAAATATCTGCTTCAAGATATCCGGCAAGATAAGTTTCATTAAATTTTCCGCTTAACTCGTTATATGAACTTTTATGATCAAGATTTTGAACTTCGCCGCCAAAAGTTAAAAAAGTATTTGAGAAAATATTTTTTGTAATTGTGAGCTTGCCTGTATGAAAGATATCATCTTTATTTGCTGTATCAGTATTTATTTTATCATTTTCATTATCAACACCAACCGAATAACCTGCGAACAAAGTCCAGTCATCCCAAAGAATATCATGGTAGTTAGTGTTTACAAATAAATTATTACTTTTTTGATGAAAGAAATCTTTACGAGGCAGACTATCCAGATTTGGCATATACAGCGAAAGTGAACCTGTGCTAAATGATGTAAACACTTTAAGCATTCCTGTTTTAGAAGTTTTCTGCCTGAAGTTTAATGATCCTTCAAAACTTTCAGGAGCTTTATCCCAATCGGTTCTTTGCTTTTGAACCTGGAAATAAGGGCCAAGATTGTAGTATCCGCCTTCAAATGAAAAAGAGGAATTATCCCATAGTTGTGTGTGAGATCCTCCAAGCCCAAGCGGCATTATGCTAATTGCACTTTGAGTTTTAGCGGGTAAATCCTGTGTCTTTAAAACAAGAACGGATGAAAGCGCCTGTCCATATTGTGCAGAGTAACCGCCGGTACTGAACACAGTACCTTTAAATAGCATCGGAGAAAATCTTCCACGCGAAGGAATATCAGGGACGCTGCTGTAGAAAGGATTTTGTACTGCCATTTCATCAATAATAGTCTTTGTTTCAGATGCAGAACCGCCACGCACAAATAATCCTTCGGTTTCTCCAATTTGTTGTGTGCCGGGTAATGTTTCCAGCGTGGAATAAATATCTGCATCCGCACCCGTTGTTAGAATATCAAGCGGACGCAGAATAACAGCCTTGTTTTCATCGCTTGCTTCAAAAGATCCCGCAGAAATAAATACAGTGCCAAGTTCTGTTGATTCTTCCTTAAGTATAATTTCAAGGTACTTGTCTTTGCCATCCAGAATTAAATTTTGGGTATATGTTTGATATCCAACAAAACTAACAGCAAGTACCGCATCACCCTTTTCGTCCGTTGTAAAAGAAAAGTTACCGTTGACTTCTGAAGATACGCCATCGTATGAATTTTTAATGTAAATATTAGCACCGGGTAAAGGTTGTTTCTTTTCATCGGTTATTTTGCCGGAGATTTTGGTTTGTGCAATGGCTGAAGAAGTGATGATAAAAATAATAAAAGAGGTAAAAATTATTTTCATATTAACTTGCTTAAATTAACTGATAATTGCTTTATGAAACTTACAGTAAAAAATAAATTACGTCAAAGTTTTATAGGTAAACAAATGGTTATTATCGGTAAGTAAAGAATTTAAGGAATTGAATGGGGCTCACTAACGAAAGACGGAAGAAGCAAGAGGTAAATAATGATATATTTTGATTACTTTTTGTGTGCTGACATATTAAGCACAAGTATGATTTCCGAGATCGGCTATGGTAGTCCTTTTTTTTTGCAGTCTATCTTTTATACCATGAATTTGGAATTGGTATTATTTAATGTTGAACAATGTTTACCTAACTTTCCGATAGATTAATTCCGATGTTTTCAATTATTAAGAGATTTTACTTATGAGGATCAAAATAAAATATTTTATTGTTCTGTTACTTGCAGCATTTGTTGGCAATAGTATTTGCCAGGAAAAAGATGGTGCCCAATCGCCGGATTTTGAAGGCAAAACAACACAGGGTAAAGAAATAAAATTATCTAATTATCTTGGTAAAGTAGTATTGATAGATTTTTGGGCAAGCTGGTGTCCGCCCTGTCGTGAAGAAATGCCCGAGTTAATAAAATTTTATAAATCGCATAATGATTCTAAGTTTGAACTGATTGCTGTTAATATTGATAATCACTCCGAAAATATGCAGCGTTTTCTTGATAAACTTTTTCCCAAACCAGACTTCTCAATAATCGTTGATAACGACCAGAAAATCCCTTCGCTATTTAATATTGAAGCAATGCCTACTACAATATTTATTGATAAAAAAGGTAAAATACGTTTCAGGCACGATGGATTCAAAGAAACATACGTAAACGATTTTAATAAAGAACTAACTCAATTATTGAAAGAGAATTAAAAAGTGATAATGTCAATTCGAATTTTGCTGCTGTTTTGTGCTTCATTAATTTTATTCGGATGCGCTACGGTCAAACCGTGGGAAAAGGAGAGCCTGTCAGACCCAATTATGATTATTGATGAAAATCCAATCAATGCAGGACTTAAAGAACACTTTCTGGATTACAGAGAAGGTGTGGAAGGTGCAACAGGAGCAGAAAGCGGCGGTTGTGGGTGTGGCTAAAAAGCTCATACTGTTCCTAATATTCATTTTTAACTTTAGTACATTAGATTTTGCACAGCTTTTACCTGCTAATGAAACCCAGGTAAATTTCAGCGGCTATTTTGATGACTTTAGTGTTTCGGTTCTTTACCCAAGTATATCATTAACCAAACGTGTATCTGAATCGACGAGTATCACCGCAAGATATCTGGTTGATATGATAACGGCTGCATCTATTAAAAATCATAACCCGGCTCCAAAGGTAGATGTAGTAACGTCCGCATCCGGCAGATCAGGCGGTCGAAATTCAGCACCGACATTCGATGAGGTTCGTCATGAATTTAACATTGGTGTTGCACAATTATTGGGCAGCGGGATATTAACTGCGGACGGTCTCTATAGTACTGAAAGTGATTATACTTCTTCTACTCTTATCGGAAATTTTACACAGTATTTTGCTGAAAATAATACGTCTTTACAATTAGGGATTGTAAGAAGCTGGGATAAGGTTTTCCCTAAAACCAAAAATTGGAAAAAGGATAAAAATGTTACTACACTAAATTTAAATTTTTCTCAGAACATCAGTAAAAGCTTAATTCTCCAATTGCTTTCGTCTTATACCAACAACAACGGATTGTTATCAGATAATTATCAACTGGTTCCCATTTCAATTAATGGTACAGATAGTTTATTCGATCCCATTCATCCGGATTTAAGAATCAGACGTGCAGCGGCTTTATCCCTGAAATACCGCCTGACTGATCAATCATCTTTACAAGCGGGATACAGATATTACTGGGATTCATGGGATATAACATCTAATACTTATTCTGCTAATTATGAAAGATACTTATCCAAGCATATTATTTTGGATGTTGGATGGCGTGGCAACTTTCAAACGCAGGCGTTTTTCTTCAAACAAAAATATTTAATACCTGAACAATATATGACCACAGATATTAAGCTTGATGCCGCTTATTCGAATGAGGTTCAGTTGGATCTGATTTTAAGCGGTGGAGACAGGCAGAGTTTTCTTCCGTTTATGAAAGATGAACGCGTACAATATATTTTTAATCTTAATTTTTATTTGCGGCATACTAACACACCATACTGGTTTAATAATAAGAATAATTTATTTGCAACAAATATTAATATTGGTATCAGGTACCGTTATTGATAATATAGTGATGTAATAATTTTTGAAATGTTCTCCCGAATTTATTTCGGGATCTAAATCAGAAAGAGAAATAAAAAAGTTTTAATAAATTTAGAAGGAATATGCAGATGAACAGACGGAATTTTCTTAAATATAGTTCTTTGATTTTGCCCGCAACGGCTGCAATGGGAATGATTGGTCCGTTTGCAAACAAAGTTTTTGCCGCAGCAAAGAACGGCGGTACATTTTCATTATCTGTTATTACCGATCAGCCTTCAAGAACTATTCACACAATTGAACAGGCAATTAAAAATTCCGAGTATGGAAAGAGCACGCTGCAGTTCACGGAGTATCTATTGAAGGGCAGACATATAGGCGATATCGCTTATATAAAATCACAGTCATTGGTTGATTACCGAAAAGGAACAGATGAGTTTTCGCTGTTTCTTAGTGAGAGTGCAAATTCTCTTTCCCTTCCAAGAATATTGGATGATCCGATGCTGCTACGATTCTCATCACAACAAAATCTGCTTGAGCCTGGCAGTATAAATATCTTTAGAGGTGATGCCTTAGTCAATCAATTATCATTAGAGAATGATATAGAGCATTATAGCATTAAAGGATTAAAAGGTCATATAGATATTAGAATAAAGAATAAATCTGTAAGTATAACCAGTGCATCATGCAAACATAAAACTTGTATGAATATGGAACCGATATCGAAACCGGGCGAAAACTTAGTGTGCATACCGAATCAAATCAACATCAGTATTGCCGGCAAAAGTTTATTTGGGGTTGACAGTATTACTTTTTAGATGAAGGTACGGTAAATGAAAACAACTTCACTCAACTATATTCTGATTTCAATTTTAGTATTCGTCACTGCCAGTGTGTTTGCCCAGACCGATAGTACGATGTACAAAGTATCGGTCACCAAGTATTTAATGGGCACTACTGTTGAAACTACCGCAAGAAGCACTGATATCAATTATTGTAAAAAAGCTTTATTAGCTGCCTATGAAGAAATGCAGCGTGTGGAAAATTTGTTAAGCTGTCAAAAGGACAGCAGCGAAATATCAAAAATAAACAGATCAGCAGGACTTCAGCCGGCGAAGGTTAGTTATGAAACATTAGAAATGTTAAAACGCTCAAAGGCTTACTGCCGAAAATATAAAGGTATATTCGATGTAACAATCGGTCCGCTTTCTAACTTATGGGGTTTCAGTGAAGACAAAGAAATAATTCTGCCGGAAAAAAAGACAATAAAGAAACTGACTAAGCTGGTTAATTATGATGACATGGATATTAATGAAAATGACACAACTGTGTTTCTCAAAAAAAAAGGAATGTCAATCGATTTGGGTGGAATAGCAAAAGGTTATGCAATTGATAGAGGCTCTGCTGTTTTGAAAAATATGGGTATTACAAATTTTATTCTTAATGCAGGCGGTGATATTTATGTTTCCGGGACTAAAGATAAAGAGACTTTGTGGAAAGTTGGTATCAAACATCCAAGACATTCAAATGATCTGATTGCTTCTTTTGATTTGCAGGATTATGCTGTTGCTACAAGCGGAGATTATGAGCGATTTAAAATAATAAACGGCAAACGATATCATCATATTCTGGATCCGGGAACCGGTTACCCGGGAACATTATCCGAAAGTTCTACAATTCTGGCACCAACCGCTGAAGAAGCAGATGCTACAGCAACTTATGTTTTTCTTTTGGGTTGGGAAAAAGTATTAACTGATAAAGACATAAACTTTCCTATTCTAATCGTATCATCAGACTCAACTGTTCATTACAACCAGGTTTTTGCAAAAGAATATAATTTGAAAATAATTAATTAAAGACTATTAATTTTATTTCCATTTATCACCTAACAATATCTGATTTTTTATTTTCAACCGCATCCCCCCGCTAATAATTTTGTTAATTGGACTATGTAGCAAAACTATAAACATACAACGAGAGATAAAGGTGGGCAACGAAAATTATGAACCGTAAGATACCGGTGGCAAGAAGTGAAATGAAAGACGAGAGACGAAAAACGTTAGACGGAAGTAGCGGGCAGGTTTTGAGCAAAAGGCACATCAGCCTATGGCTGAAAAATAATAAAGGCGCCGTAAGAGACGCCTTTTAGAAATCATAACAGAATATTTACCCCCATACAGAAAACTATGCCATTAGCTGCGTGCTTTGGCTTCATTAACTACAATTTTTCTTCCATCAATTTCTGTGTCATTTAATGCTTTAATAGCATTACTTGCATCTGAAGCGCTTTCCATTTCAACAAATCCAAAACCTCTGGATCTATTGGTATCGCGGTCTGTAACAATCTTTGCAGATACTACAGTACCATGTTTTTCAAATGTTTCTTTTAACTTTTCGTCGTTTACCGACCATGGGAGTGAACCCACAAATAATTTAGTACTCACAAAGAACCTCTAATAAATAATAAATAAATTTCCGGTCTATTACCAGAGGGTGTAAATTTATGTAAATAACCAGACATTAACTACACTTGTTTTTTATTTGCTTCTTTCGGGGTCAATATTTGCCGTTATTATGTATAATAAAAGGGGCAAAGTTCAAAAAGTAAAATTCAAATATCAAAAGGAAGCTGGTAAAGACGGAAGAAAGGAGATAAAATCGATTCATTTCCAGCATCCAATGTCAGGAATCGCTAACGGTGTTACTGGATACAATTTTACAATTGGATCACAAATACTTTGTTTAACTGTTTGTAATTTTACATATAAAATTACCAGGATTACTTATGAACAAAACAGCTCTGATTACAGGCGCATCGAGTGGAATAGGTTTGGAACTTGCCCGCATTTTTGCGAAGAATAAACCTAATCTTGTGCTAGTTGCAAGAAGCGGAGATAAATTAAAAGCATTAAGTGATGAGTTAACCAAAGCATCAGGTGTTAAAGTAAAAGTTATCCCGGCAGATCTTTCAATTCTAAAAAATTGTGAATTGCTTGTTAATGAATTGAAAAATGAAAACATCACGATTGACTATCTTATTAACAATGCGGGCTTCGGAACATCGGGATTTTTTACAGATACTGATCTGCAAAAAGAAATTGAGATGATAAATCTTAACATCACCGCACTTACTTATCTTACAAAAATTTATGGAAGGGAAATGAAACAGCGCGGCAGCGGAAAGATTCTTAATGTTTCATCAACTGCAGCGTTTCAACCTGGTCCGCTTATGGCGGTTTATTATGCAACCAAAGCTTACGTACAAAGTTTTTCTGAAGCGCTTGCAAATGAATTAAAAGGAACTGGTGTAACAGTAACAGCGCTTTGCCCCGGTCCAACTGCATCGGGATTTCAATCTGCCGCAAACATTAATAATGTAAGATTGGTTAAAGGAAGAAAACTTCCTACAAGTGCAGAGGTTGCGTTATTCGGATACAATGCAATGATGAAGGGAAAAACATTTGCCGTGCAAGGCTTAATGAATAAGATTGGTGTACAATTCGTAAGGTTTGTTCCAAGAAAGATTATTACTTCAGTTGTTAGAATAATTCAGGAGACGAGGTAATGGGATGCTGGTTGTTTGCGGTGGTTGGAATAAATATTAAAAAGATAAAAGCAAAAAGATTAAAGCAGACTTAATATTAACTTGTTCAAACTTTTCGAATTATAGTTTAATACAATTCAAATGTGATATTGCTAACACCCTATACGATTGATGTATTTACATATTTGGAAATATTCTCAAACCTAATATCTTTGCTCATCCGATTAATAAAAACCTCTTTTAGAAAACAGAAATAAATCTTAATTAGATCAGTCTTAAGATCAAGGAGTAAATCTATATGCCAACGATAACACCATTTTTGTGGTTTGATGATAATGTCGAAGAAGCTGCCAATTATTACACTTCTCTCTTTGATGATTCCAAGATTTTAAATGTACTTCATTATGATGAAGCATCTGCAAAAGCATCAGGAAGACCTGCTAGTTCGGTGTTGACTATCGAATTTCAAGTTGAAGGACAGAAATTTACAGCACTTAACGGTGGACCGGATTTCAAAATCAATCAATCTATTTCACTTTTTGTTTATTGTGAAGGTGAGGATAAAATCGAGAAACTTTACAACAAATTATCCACTGGCGGCGTTGTTATGATGCCGCTCGGCAAATACGATTGGAGTGAAAAGTATGCCTGGGTTGTAGATAAATTTGGATTATCCTGGCAGCTTGATGTTGATAAAATTAATAATCCACAAAAAATTCTTCCTGCGCTTTTATTTGTTAATGAAAATTCACTCAGATTAAAAGAAGCAGCAATTTATTACAATTCTGTTTTCCCAAATTCAAAAATGATTATGGAATTTCCCCATGATCAATCTGCTGGATTGCCAGATGGAACATTATTGTTTGCACAATTTAAATTATCTAATTACCTTTTCAACGCAATGAGCAGTACCATGAAACATGAATTTGATTTTAACGAAGCGTTTTCATTTGTTGTAAATTGTAAAGATCAGGCAGAGGTGGATTACTATTGGAATGCTCTTGTTGATGGCGGAATGGAAAGCCAATGTGGATGGCTTAAAGATAAATTTGGAGTTAGCTGGCAAATTGTTCCAACAAGATTAATTGAGTTGTTAGGCGATTCAAATCCAGCAAAGGCACAATATGCAATGATGGCAATGATGAAGATGAAGAAAATCATTATTGCTGATTTAGAAGATGCTTAATAAAATGTGTAGCACACCTCTAAGGTGTACTACACATTAAGGACAATGTTACAAATAAAAAAAATTGTTTATGTCATTCTGAATATTATGACATAGTCAAGCTGTTTTTAATAAACCCGGACTTATAGATTTATAATTTTCAGTATAAGCTACACCGGATTTTACAACAGCAAAAATGATCTTTAACAGTTTGTTCTCAATGTTATTGAGCACTAGTCTGTTGTTTTTTCCTTCTTCTTGTTTACGAAGGAAGTATTTTCTAAAATTCTGGTTATGTGTTCTTACTGATAATGCAGCAAGATAAAGAAGTTTCCTAAATTTTGCCGGTCCGCACTTTTTTGATCTTGGTGGTTTATGCAGCGATGTTCCGCTTGTCTGTTCGTAAGGGCATATACCTGAATAAGATGCTGTGTGTTTGTAGTTTACGTGTTCTGTAAATCCCCTTGTTAAAACAAGAAGATTGGCAGCTAACAGAAGACCAACTCCAGGGACTGACTTTGCTAAAGAGATATTGGTCTTAAAGGAATCATCTTTGTCTATTAAATTCTTTATTTCCTGGTCTATCTGTTTAATATGTTCTTTGAGTTTATTGATAGTTTGCTCGTATATCTGGTTTGCCAGCGGAGTTTGGTAGTACTTATGTTTTAGAGTTTTAAGAGCGTTTAGGTTAGCTATCATCTGAACAGTTAAATGCTCACGAGTACTAAGAAGTACCTGGATTTGCTCTAAAATCTCATCCTTTGGCTTCCAGACAGTGAGTTTATCAAGATACCTGTAAGCATATTCAGCTATTGTTTCGGCATCAATAAAGTCGTTCTTTCTGGGTGAGTCTTTTGTTTTGTTCTTTATCTTATGAGGTGCTTCAATACAAACCGTAAATCCCTTTGAAGCAAGGAAGTAAGAAATGTTTTCAGAATAAACACCTGTTGCTTCCATACAGATGATAACTTCTGATTGTTTGATATTATGCTTTGAAAGCAAAGAGACAAACTCATTAGAACCATCGATATTGTTCAAGAACTTTTGAGTTGAGAAAATAAAATTATTAGGACTGGTAATGCAACTGGCAGAAAAATCATCTGCCGAAATATCAAAGCCGATGCAATATTTTGTTGTTTGCATTGTTCTTTTTGATAAAACACCCTAAGTGGTATGAGCTCGTTCCATTTTAATAATCTTGAAGACGGAAATATTATTTAGCTTTAACCACCAAAGAGTCGGGTCTCATTCAGACTTTTAAGTTTTGCTTTAACTTGTCCTAGACTTAATCGTCTCTTTGGGTCCTTTATTTAAACCTTATTTTGTTTGTAAATGTTTTTTATAAAATTATAATTAATATCTAACTAAGTCTAATGGAACTTGTTTCAGAATCTAAATAATTTAATAAGATCCCGAAACAAGTTCGGGATGACGATCACAAATAAAGAATTTAACAAAAAGGATTTACAATTGGATAAATTAAAATTTTCAATCGTTATCAATGCACCAAAAGAAAAAGTTTGGAATACAATGCTTGAAGATCGTACCTATAGATTATGGACTGAAGCATTTACAACAGGCTCACATTACGTTGGCAACTGGAACAAAGGAAGCAAAATTCTTTTTCTCGCGCCCGGAAGTGATGGAAAAATTGGCGGAATGGTTAGCAGAATCAAAGACAACAGACTATACGAATTTATTTCAATCGAACATCTTGGTGAAGTGATTGATGGTGTTGAAGACACAACGAGTGATCGTATAAAAGAATGGTCTGGTGCTTTAGAAAATTATACGTTTATTGATAAGAGCGGCAAAACTGAATTAATTGTTGAAATGGATATTAACAAAGAATTCAAAGAAATGTTTGAAGGCATTTGGCCAAAAGCATTGCAAAAACTAAAATCACTTTGCGAGTAATTTAAAACTAATTTTAGATGTAATAAATGAGCAAAGTATTTTTTGATGTTGGAATGTCTTTAGATGGATTTATTGCTGGTCCAAATGGTGGCCCTAAAAATCCGCTTGGAGATGGTGGAATAAAAATTCACGATTGGATGTTTAAACAAAAAGCTTTTCTGCAGCACTTACAACTTGAAGGCGGCGAAACTAACAATCAGGACAACGATATAATTGAAAATATTTTTAATCGTATTGGCGCAAACATTGTGGGTAAAAGAATGTTTGAGGAAGGAGAATTTAACTGGCCGGAAGTAGCTCCTTTTCATTCACCTGTTTATGTTTTAACAAAACAAACACGCGAACCCTGGGTACGTAAAAGCGGCACAACTTTTTATTTTATTGATAAAGATATAAATACAGTTCTTCAGAAAGCAAAAAAAGATGCTGGTAATAAAGATGTTAGAATTTCTGGCGGCGCGGATGTAATTAGACAATATTTTATAGCAGGATTGAATAATGAATTCAGCATACATCTTGCACCTTTGTTGATTGGAAAAGGAACCAGACTATTTGATGAGTCTTTTAATGAAAAAAACGATATAAAATTAGAAAAAGTCATTCCGTCCAATGAAGTGACTCATCTTTTTTACAAAGTAATTAAAAATTAGAAAGAGGAACTGCGATGAGAAAACTAAAACTGCAGATGCAAATAACTATAAATGGATTTGTTGGCGGGCTAAATGGTGAACTTGATTGGATGACATGGAATTGGGGTGATGATATAAACGCATATGTCACTGGTCTTACTAATTCTATGGATACGATTATTCTTGGTAGAAAATTAGCTGAAGGATTTATCCCTTATTGGGCGGATGTAAAGGCTAACCCTGGTCACCAGGAGAATGAAGCAGGAAAAGTATTTACTGATACACCCAAAATTGTTTTTAGTAAAACTCTTAATAAATCTTTGTGGGATAACACTACCGTTGTAAATGGAGATTTTGTTAGCGAAATAAAGAAACTAAAAAATAAAAATGGCAGAGATATAATTGCATATGGTGGAGCAGAGTTCGTTTCTTCATTGATAAGAGAAAATTTGATTGATGAATATTACCTTTTTGTAAACCCTATTGTTATAAAAGAAGGATTAACAATTTTTAATAAGATACCTGATATGAAAAAATTTAATTTAAAAGAATCAAAATCTTTCGATTGCGGAATAACACTTCTTTCTTATAAAGTTAATGAGGGATGATAATTGTTTTTACATTAATTTTGTTTCAATCCGTAACAACGGATTGAATAATATTTCTATATCCTCTTGGCTTTCTACTTATTAAAGAGGTTATGTGCGTCTCTAATCTTTAAAATGATATTTATTAGTTCCTTTTAAATCAACTTTTCTAAAAGGATAATTTTCTTTTAGTAACTTTTCCATTTCTTCGTTATAAGACCAATCATTTTCAACATAGCTCCAATTAATATCATAAAATTTCTTTTCTGAATCATAACAAACTATCATTCCAATACATTTAGAATTTTTCTGCTCATATTTGTGTGCAAAAGTAAAGTTGAACAGAGCATTTTTCCATACAGCTGAATTCTTATTTTCTAGAGGGATAAAGACAAAACCACAATTTGTTCTTATGCTAGACATCCTATACGGTAAAGTAAATGTCTGTGCGTTGGCTTTCTCGAGGGACAATTTAAATCTTAGTTTGAATTCTTTTAATTCTGCTCTATCAAGTTTGGCGATTTCTTTGATAATAAAATAGTAATCATTATCACTACCAATTTTTACGATTCTCTCTTGGAATAAGTTTACTATAAACGAGACATCAAATTCAGATTCGTTTTTTATTATCTTCTTCAAATTTTCTAAATATGTTAAATCTAGATTATCCGTATCAGTAGATTCCAAAAAATGCCCTAATACATATTGTTCTGGAAGTAAGTTCAGTTTTTGTTCGTGTTTTTCATAAAGAGTTTCTCGAAAAGAAAGATATTCATCAATTTCTGAAGGGGTGAATAAAAATCTGCAAATACCAGCATAGTCTTCGGAATGGAATAAATGAACTACGCCAACTGTTTTGCTTCTGTGAAATTTTATAAATCGTTTTTCATTTGGAAATGATGGGGAAGGAGTATAAATAATAATTCTTTTCGCATTTGAAGTATTAACATCACCAATATTAAGTATATGCCCTCTTTCATTGGTGATAGGTATATCCCGAAAGTCCTTGAAATATTGAATAGTGTCCTTAATCTGATCTTTAGCTTGTTTTATAACTTTATTATTAAACCAGTTTAACTCAGAACTATCAGCTTCAGGATTACGATCCTTTATTTGATATAATAATAATATATCATCGAGCCAAACCACATTATCTGCTAACTGATATTGATATTTCTTGTCAGATGTATAAAATTCATTCTTACTAAAAGTAAATTCTTTAAAGAACACATTCGTATTTATGAATGATACTATTTGTTCAGTTTTCGTTATTCCATTTCTTGTTTTCATTTTAGCATATTAAGTAAATAAAAATAGATTTGTTCAATAATAGAATCGGGGACAATGTTGCTTGGGGTATCATTATATTTTTCAGAATCAATAACAGAACCATCGATGTCATAAGAAATTGATTCAATAACATTGACTGTGTAATTATTATTATTAAATTCTAGGTATAACTTTGTTTCCTGATATTTTTTATATCTATCATTTTTATTATATAATTCTGAAATAATTGCTTCCCTATTTCTATATGCTGGGAAAATTACTTTTTTAATCCAAACGCGATAGACGCCAGGGTAATTTATTTTAATTGAAGATGGATTATAAAGATACAACAAATCATTTGCTATCAATTCGTTATCATTTGTATTAAACATTGTTTCCCACGAAGAATTATTACTCTTTATTAAATCAATTTCATAATTTTTATTAATCTTTTTTTCATAAAATTCAATAGAATCATAAAGATTATTTGGCTTAATGCTTTTAGCTAACTCAATATTTTCTTTAGCTTCTAAAAATTTTCCATTTAGATCAAAGAATTTTGCCAACTCCAAATATAAATTTGCAAGAAAATATGTATTGTCTTTATCAGAAATCTTAATTGCTTCTTTATAATAAGTTATAGCCTTCTCATAATCAGATTCTGCTTTTATGTTACTTTTATAATAATCTGCCAAGAAAGAATAAATCATAGATAATTTTTGAGTAGAATCCTTAGGACATAGTTGGAGTGCTTTTTCCAAGTAGTTGTAACCATATTTTGCAAACACATCAGAATTCATATTAATATTATTTCTTTTTTCTAATTCTTGTTTTGTAGAATTATTTGATTCCACTAGTCCAACAGGGATGTACATAGAATAAACATAAAAAGTAGTACCAACATTAAAATATAGCTCTAAAGGAGGATTACTTTTTAATAAAGAATTTGTTGAATTTTCAAATATTTTTACAAGTTTTGATATTGAATTTGGCTCTGTTAAATAATTGTGATAATAATATTTTGCTATTTTTAAAAAATATTTTAATTCACTTGAATTTTTATCAAATGCTTTCTCAAAATAAGAGATTGCTAATTCATCATTATTATTCTCAGCAATTAATCCTAGATTATAAAATCCTTCTGCCGTTTGAGAAAATGCAAAAGTAGGAAAGAGAATAATTAATAAAACACATATGTAAATGCTTTTTTTGATTTTTTTAATTTTCATATCAATTGCCTAACGATTTTGCCTAAGCTGCTGCCAGAACAAACGGCTTAGACTTGTTAAAGAAAAATTATAATTAGAAAAATATTTCATAAGGAGAACAACCTTGAACAAGATATTTAAGAGAAACCAACCAAGCAAAGAAATTGAAAAAGCCAACGGAGACAAAGCAATCGGCTTGAGGCAATGGTTAGGTTTCGTTCTTAATAATTTCAAGCGCATCCTTGTATTTCAAAAAAGTTTTAGTCTTGCTATCGCAAAGGTTTATTTTTTCTTCACAATTAGGGCAGCCAAGAAATTCAAAAGAGGTTTCAACGAGCTTGCTACCACAATAGGGACAGTAAGGTTTTCTTTTTCGCCAGTAAACACCAAACAGAAAAATGCGTTTATAATTATATTTTTTATAAAGGTAAATTATATATGACAACAAACCAAGTAATACAATTAATAATCCTACCCATAGCTGGAGGACTAACATTTTTGTGGCTTTGTCTGAAAAGTCAGAAATCAAAGAATCAAATATTTTTGCTATGGGGTTCGTTAGAAAACTTAGAGCGAATATTGTTAATGCTGTTATTATCGCAGGTTTTATATATTCTTTTACTTTTTTGTGAGCTTTTGACATTATGAAACCTCATAGTGAATTAGATAAGAAACCTAAATATTAATTATACCGCACTAAATTATTAGTTAAAGAATATATTTATGCGTGCAGATGCATAAATACATTCTCATTTATTTAAAGGTAACTTAAAAACTAAATATTTTAAAACCGCTTGTGCATATATACGTTCCCAAACATAAACATCCTTGATATACTTAAACTTATGCATCTTCAATAAAAAACAGGGTAATTCATAAAGTCCCTACCAGAAATCATACTTGCCAATTTATAACACCACCAACAAGCTCCCCACTCCGGTATAAGGGTAAAATGGAGTGCAGCAAAAAATTGCTGTTCAAAACTAAATTATTAAAAGGTTAGGTTCAATTAAGAACACGTAATAAAATTACAAGTCCGCATTCAGCAAATGACAAACCCAGTTCCTTTGAGGAACTGGGTTTGTAATACAAGACCACAATTCTCAGTCATCAGTCTGAAACTAATATGCACGGCACTATCAAGTAAACTTATATCCTATTCCTGTATATCTGAAGAGATTAATTAAAGAACTTTTCCTGAAAGAAAATCTCCGATATAATATGGCCAGATAATTAACGCAAGTAATCCTTTAAAGAATGTAAGTTTTAAAAATCCGATTGTAAACAACCAGCCGATAAACCAGATTGGTCCCATTATTCCTGCAACTTCTCCTTTATTACTCATCATATTTTCTCCGATTTGTGAAATAGTTTTTATTTGCTGATAAAAAATACACAAATCAGAAGTTAAGATTATTTTATTCGGCTAATTGGATAAAAAATGTTTTAAGTGGTATTAATTACCAAAAACGAATGGAAGAATTATACTGCGTGATTAAAATCAAAAATAGAACCGCAATTGCCGGAAAGCTTGTGCTGGGTTATTTGAAGAATAATTAGATAATTAGCATCATTCTAACGTCTGCTTTATAACAACATTAAAGGTTTTAGTTCTTAAAAGGATTTGTTCTGTCTTCAATAAAATTGGGATGATAATTATCCGCGCTTTCCATTTCCTGAATCCAGCCGTTATGCAAACCATACTTATCCAAGAGTCGCAGCGCTTTGTCATATTCAGAATTTCGTAAAGTGCGATCAATCAATATATCTTTGTAAGCTTTGTTTGATGGATAATATTGCGACATTAAAGAAATGTGAACATTGGGACTTAGTTCTTCTGCAATAAATTTAAATACTTTTTCTGTTTCGGATAAATCGTTTGGCAATATAAGATGTCTTATAATTAATCCTCTCAGGACAACGTCACCATCATAAACAAGTTCACCACCAACCTGCCTAAACATTTCCTTGATTGCTTCTTTCGTTCGCTCAAAATAATTATCAACTAAAGAATATTTTTTTGCGTATTCGCTGTTTCCATATTTAAAATCAGGAAGATATATATCAACGACACTGTCATAAAGTTTTAACATTTCAACAGAATCATATCCGTTTGTGTTGTAAATTATCGGAAGATTTAATCCTTGCTGAGCAGCTAAATAAATTGATTTTAGAATTGTAGCAGAAAAATGAGTGGGAGATACAAGTCCGATATTATGACAATCTTTTTTCTGAAGCTCCATCATAATTTCTGCAAGCCGTTCGTGACTTACCTGGTGCAGGATTTCAGTTTTGTAATTCTGACTGATTTCAAAATTCTGACAGTAGATACATTTAAGGTTGCAATTACCGAAAAAAATATTTCCCGCGCCTCTTGTTCCAGATAAAACTGGCTCTTCACCAAAATGCCGCGTATAAGAAGATACAATTGGCAAATGTCCGCTTGTACAAATTCCATACTCGCCGGCGATACGATTTACTTTGCAATCGCGCGGACAGCTTGTGCAGGAAATAAGATTTGCATAAGTTTTTTCTGCACGAGTTTTTAGCTCACCGTTCTGTAAAAGTTTTATGTAAGATGGAATGAAATTCATATTGATAATTTACAATTGAGAATTAAGAATGAACAATTATAAAATTCAATATTAAAAATTAAAAGGGGGAAATTGGCAATTGGTTGATCATTGTAAATCCGCTTGATCTGCATAATCAGCGTTTTATTGTCTTTATGCTTTTTCCATTTTAATCGTCTTCAACTTTTCTTTTTTTATGGAAAAGATACAGTGATAGCGAATAAAGTTCAGAGGATTATCAGATTGAAAGAATTCTTATATAGATAGCAAAATATTTTCATAAAGATATCAATAAAAAAGAAAATTCTTTTACTTACTAAAGGTTAGAATTAAATTTGCTTATCTAAAAAACAAACAATTAAGAGGAAAGATAATTATGAATATTAGAATAACACATTTACTTATAGTTTTTATAGTCGTAGCCAGTCTTTTGCCCGGACAAAAGAGAGCGTTTACAATTGATGATCTGTACAAAATAAAAAATGTTGGCGCACCCTTACTATCAAACTCCGGAGAAAAAATTGCCTTTACTGTTTCGGAATCTTTTTTGGCAGAAGGAAAAACACAAACCAGCATTTATGTTATGAACACAAAGGGCGGAGAATTGAATAATGTTTCTGAAAAATTTAAAAGTGCTTCCTCCCCTTTCTGGTCAAGTGAAGATAAATTATTTTTTATTTCCGATGGGCAGGTTTATCAATATTCTTCCGATTCAAATGAAACTACTCAAATAACAGATTTTTATGCCGGTGTTTCTGATCCCGTAATTTCTAAAGATGGCAAGTACCTTGCCTTTGCTGCTGACCTTTTCCCCGAGTGCGGAACAGATAACGACTGCAATAAAAAGTTAGATGAATCTGCTTCAAAAAATCCCCTGCAAGCCTATGTTGCTGACGAACTATTATTCAGACATTGGACAGGATATAAGGGTGGTAAAGAATCTTACTTAATCTTGTATGATCTGCGAGACAAAGTTTACACAACCATCGCGCACAGCGATGTTCTTTCAAGTATGTATATGTTGGGCGGGGGAATAAAATATAATTTTTCACCGGATAGTCGTGAAATTTGTTTTGTCTCATCACCCGAAAAAAATATAGCAACATCTACAAATATAGATTTATATATTTTACCGCTTGGCGGAAAAGAGGCTGTGGATATTACTGTCTACAATCCTGCTTTTGATGGTAGCCCAGTGTATTCTCCCGATGGCAAATATATTGCATACAAAACACAGGTAACTCCAGGCTTTGAAGCCGACCGTTTCAGGGTTGCCATACTTAACAGACAAACTATGTTAAGCGAAACTCTTACCGAGGCATTTGATTATACTGCAGACGATTTATCGTGGTCAGCAGATTCCCGCAATATTTATTTTACTGCTGATAATCGTGGCTACAATCCCGTATTTAGCGTAAACGTAGAAACAAAAATTATCTCTCAAATAATTGATGATAAAGCTGTGTCTGGCTATCAGGTAAGTAAAGATGGTCAGGATTTATTTTTAAAGTTTAGCAGTGCTGATAAGCCCGGGGAAATTTATTCATATCAAATTAATGGAAGTTCATATTCTCAGATAACATACTTTAACAAAAAGCTTGGTGAAGAAGTTGATGTTCGTCCGGCGGAACAACTTTGGATTGATGGTGCAGATGGAACTCCTGTTCACGTTTTTGTAGTTAAGCCTCACAATTTTAATCCTAATAGAAAATATCCGCTTGTAATAAATGTACACGGAGGTCCGCAAATGCAATGGATGGATTCTTTCCGCGGTGATTGGCAGGTTTATCCCGGTTCAGGTTATGTGACTGTATTTTTCAATCCTCATGGTTCAACCGGTTATGGCAGCAAATACACAGAAGCGATTTCGGGTGATTGGGGTGGAAAAGTTTTTGAAGATGTAATGAAAGTAACTGAAGAATTATCAAAGCTTCCTTATGTTGATAGCACACGAATTGGAGCGATGGGATGGTCTTACGGCGGATATATGATGAACTGGCTGCAGGGACAAACTAAAAAGTTTAAATGTTTTGCATCGATGATGGGCATCTTTGATATTGGGTCTATGTGGGGTGCAACAGAAGAACTTTGGTTTGTCAATTGGGATTTAAAGGGTCAGCCCTGGAACTCCGATCTTTATAATAAGTTTTCGCCTTCTAACTTTGTTCATAATTTTTCTACACCAACTTTAATCATAACAGGAGAAAAAGACTATCGGGTTCCATATACACAAAGCATACAGTATTTTAATGCTCTTCAATCGCTTGGGATTGACAGCAGATTAATAATTTTTAAAAATGATGGCCATTGGCCCAGTACTGTAAAATCTATGCCGCTTTATTATAACGCTCACCTGGAGTGGTTTCATAAATATCTTGGCGGTGATCCTGCTCCTTATGATTCTAAAAAGATGGTGAAAAATACTGTTTTTAAATAAAAATTTTATGTATCACTTAGAAGGCAATAAGAAATTTATTAAACAAAAAAGGCGTCTTACGACGCCTTTTAGAAATCAACTCAGAAAATTCTCTTAGTTTCTCGATTTTGCTTCATTAACTACGATATTTCTTCCGCTTAATTCCGATTCATTTAAAGCTTTAATAGCTTTTTCTGCATCGGAGGAATTCTCCATCTCAACGAAACCGAATCCTCTGGATCTACCAGTATCGCGGTCTTTAACAACTTTTGCTGAAACAACACTTCCGTGTCCTTCAAATGTTTCTCTTAAGGCGTCGTCATCGACAGACCAAGGGAGAGAACCCACAAATAACTTAGTACTCACTATAGAACCTCTAAAAAATAATATTAAAAAAATTCCGGCCTATTACCGGAGACTGAAAATTACTTACAATAATCGCGATAACCTAATTAATTCAGATATGATAGTGCTGCATGCTGCAATTCCCTCTCAATTGCCAACAACTTATAACAATATATTTAATCTTTAATCAATAGTTTCTTGCTGCAACTGTTTACCTAAACAGCGACGGGTATTTTTTATGAAAATCAGTTGCCTCCTGATATGCCTTAGCAAATGCAATTAGTCTTCCTTCATCAAATAATCTTCCGATAAAAGAAATGCTGGTTGGTGTTCCCTTTTTAGAAAATCCATTTGGAAGAACAACACAAGGATGACCCGTTAAATTTGTCAATAACAAATCATCACCTTCATCCGATGGAGCAATATAAAGATCAATTTTTTTCATCAGTTTCTGCATCTCCTGAATTAATATAAATCTGATCCTATTCGCGTTAATATATTCCACAGCAGGAATAAAGCGGGATGCACGAAAAGAATTTGGCCACGCATTTTTAATTTGACGTACGAGAAGATCATCTTTATTGCTGCGTGTCAATTCATCAAAGGCAGCCCCGGCTTCTGCAGAAAGAATTATTGCAAGATCATTAACCGGAAGTTTCGGAAGATCGATAGGAATTAATTCAACACCAAGCTCTTTTAATTTTGCAAGTGTTAGCGAATCGTTAAAATGGGAATTGTATTGTTTATCAAAATCCTTTTTGAGATATCCAATTTTCATTCTATTAATATTAATCTTTGGTTCATAATTAAAAGGAACATCATAAAGTGATTGATCAGTTCCATCTAAACCATAGATTGTATTAAAAACAATTGCAAGATCTTCTGCGGTTCGGCAAATTGGTCCAATTTTATCCATACTCCAGCTTAACGCCATGGCACCCGTTCTGCTAACTCTTCCATAAGTTGGGCGCAAACCTGTTGTGCCGCAAATTGTTGAAGGAGATACAATCGATCCCCATGTTTCTGTACCAATTGCAAAAGGAAGAAGCCCTGCGGAAACAGAAGATGCGGGTCCTGCAGAAGAGCCACTAGAGCCTTGTGTTGTATCCCATGGGTTTCTGGTTTTGCCGCCAAACCAAACGTCACCCCAGGCAAGCTCTCCCATTGTTAGCTTTGCACAAAGCACTGCTCCGGCATTTTCAAGTTTGGATATAACTGTTGCGTCTTCATTTATTATTTGATCTTTATATGGTACAGAACCCCAAGTTGTTTTATAATCTTTTGTTGACAAAAGATCTTTAACACCAAAGGGAATTCCGTGTAATATCCCGCGATATTTTCCTTTAGCCAATTCTTCATCCATCAGTTTTGCCTGAGTAAGGGCTCTGTCTTCCGTGATTGTAATTACGCAATGAAGAACCGGATCGTATTTTTTTAATCTATCAATAAAAAACTTGGTTAGCTCTGTAGAGGTTATCTGCTTTGTTCTGATAAGTTCTGCTAATTCTCCAATTGAGTAAAACGCAAGATCGTTCTTGTTGCTTGGTAATTTTGTATAACTGTAATTGCTAAACTTTATTTCATTTTGATCTTTGGGAAAAACAAATCCAACCGGAATGGGATTAAACAATACCGCGGGTGGGGTGGCGTTGGTTAGTTCGGTTTGTCTGATATGTGTATAATTAGCAAGCTGTTCTTCAAGATACCCAAGCATAGAATCCCGCTCAGCATCATTAAATTCTAATCCAATAATTTTTTCTGAATTTTCAATATTCTCCTTTGTAATTGATTGTCCAAAACTGAACTTAGAAAGAAAAAGAATGGAGATAGCAATAATTACAAAAAATATTTTTGTTAACGTTTTCATAGTGCCCTCTAAAAATTTTTATCTGTAATAATAAAAAATGTTTTGTTAATAATTTAAGACAAAACATAACATTAATTATTAAAGAAATACTGAGATTGCTTTGCTGGAAAAAATATAATCCTTCGTAAACGAGTGCTCTTTATTAAGCAATGCTTGTTGTTCGAGTGGCAGTTCTGTTTCATTGTCAATATGTTTCTGCTCTTTGCCGGTTAGATAATATTGGGAAATATACTTCCGGGGTAGGCATACTTTTCCCGATGTGGTCACTAATTCAATCAATGCATAAAATTACAATCTCTGTAGATTCTTTGAATTTATACTTAAGTGATCTTAAAAAGCTCGAAGTTTGGAATAAAGTGGGCTTGGCTAATAAATAAGCAATATCCGGTTTGAAGTATTTCGACTTAACTCCAAACCGGAAATACTAAATAATTTTAATATCTGCGTCTGTTATTATTCGAATTATTAAATCTACCGCCACCACCACCGCTACTGCTACCGCCGCCGCCTGGTCTGCGTCTGCTATCGGTTTTTGGGCGAGCTTCATTAACTACAAGCTTCTTTCCCTTAAGTTCTTTAGTGTTTAAACCATTAATCGCTTTTTGTGCATCAGCAAGACCCGGCATTTCAACAAAGCCGAACCCTTTTGATTGCTGTGAAAACATATCGCGAATAATTTTTACTTCCTTAACCTGACCGAACTCTGAAAAAAGATTTGTTAAATCCTCTTCCTGAACATCGCTTGACAGATTGCCAACGAAGATATTCATACTAACTCCTGAAATTTTGATAAAAATATTTAATAATGTGAGAGCATAGCTGCTATGCTTCTCTAATCCTGTGGATAAAAAAAAGAATGAATATTCTGGTATGATATCCAAATTTTTAAGCAGGCTGTTTAAAGATAAGTTAATTATGCTATCGAAACAAATCGTTTTTATGTGCAAAGTTGTAAATCAATTCAAATTTCTTTGTAAAACGGAACTTGGTTCATTTTCGCATTTCACCCAATAATCATCCTTTGATTCCGAAACGAGTTCGGGAAGATGTTTTGGAATCGTTAATAAACTCACCTTACGCAAAGAGACAGAAATGTATTAAATTTCTGTTGACAAAAATCA
>JAVHOU010000215.1:0-32409 GCA_036170275.1 Ignavibacteriaceae bacterium | reverse complement strand
AGTTAGTTCATCAAAATTAATTGTTATTTCATTCCATCCAGGAAGCACAGGTTGGCGATACTCGTAATAATTGTTTGTATCACCGCCAAATCTAAAATATACTTCTGAGGAATAATTATAAGTACCACCCAAAGTATCGTTGTAAGAAATCGAACCAGAGAAATTTTTGTTATCTCCATGAATAAACAATTTCATTTGCTTATAACTAAAAACATCAAGAGGTCTGAAAAGATATTTTACTGCTTCTCTGGATTGTCCATCCGGTAAACCATTTAGGATTAAAGAAAGTGACTGCTCATTCCTTAAAATATTTTCATCTGGTCTGGTTCTATCTCTTTCCTGAAAAACTCCAGGCGGGCTTGTGTAATCTGGATTTTCTTCAAGACTTACGACGGAGATTGATAGCACTGTATCTTTATTAACGACATCTTTGCCAAGATTTTTTTGCCATTGACTTCCTACGAGATTAAATTCACCGATGCGGAAATGAACCATGCTGTCAACACCAGCCACATAAAGCCGTATTGATTCTACATTTGAAAAACTTGGGCTGCCAACTGTTGAAGAACTATCCTTCAGAGGAATTCTAAATAAATACCAACCCTTATCAGTCAATCCTCCGCCGGCACGAAATGGATTAGCTGAACTCGTATCGAGCGGTATTTCATATCTGTAATAGCTATTCTCCCTGTCAACGTTTCCATTTCTATTCAGATCTTCTGTGTCAGGAATTCTTCCAACATCTGTTAGTACTGCATTACCTTCTGTTCCATTAATATTAAAATAATCATACGGATACGGCTTGCTGCCTCGTTGAAAGAAAAAGTCATCGCCGCTTGGATCTGCTTTGGTGCTGTTATAAGCAGCTCTCTCCTGCTCGTCTGTCAATCCATCAATGCCGGTATCTTCTTTTCCGGCGGCATCAATCGCATCATTAAAATCTTTGTCTTCAGTATCTAGTCTGTTATTGGGAATTACATCTTCACTAATTCTTCCAAGATCAAGATATACTTTAGCATCACTTGGTGCATTAATAATTTGCGCCCAGAATTCCACAAACTCAATATTTTCTTCTACAAGATTATTTGCTGTAGAAGAAAGAAGCTTTTGTATTCCACCCCACGATCTTTTCTTCTCCTGCAGTTCCGGATACCAGTTATATGTTCCAGGTGTATCTGGTAAGAAAACAAAATCCATCACCGTAACCTGTTGATCAGCCTTTGCAACTTGTTTCCTATTACCATAGATATCCTGCACAGTCACAAGAGATGGTGTTTCAGTAAACCAAAAGGTTTTACCTTTATGCTTCATCTTTTCTTTGCTATCAAGACCAAGATTAAAAATAAGATTATCCGGTGCACTCAAATCTTTCCAGGCTGTATAAGAAACACCAACAGGTATTGTCCTTTTAGCACCCTCAAAGTCATCAATGTAGGCAATACTTTTTCCACCATCGGAACTAATTGTACTTTTTTTAGTGTTTGGGTCAGGATTGATATAAGCAAACTCACCTGTAAAATTAAATGAAGACATTTCTCGGGTAGAAAAAACTTTATCAAGAAGTTTTGTCACAACTGGAAGATCAGCACTCGTACTAAAGTCAAGTCCATAAATGGTATTGCTAAGTGGTTCTTCTCCAATTCTAACTTTATCACTAAGGGTTTGCTGATTTAGATTTAGAATTGAGAATCCAAGTTTTGTCTTTTTTGAAAACTCATATATTCCTCTTGCGCCAAGCAATGTTTTTGATGCAAGCTGGAATAAATCATTTTGCTCATAAGTAATTTTTAAATCAGCACCGGGAACAAGAGCGGCATCATTTCTAATATTTAACTGACCCGTATTATAATCTACTGAATAATCTGAACCGGCACTTAGTTCTCTACCATTTAACAAAACTTTAACTGAGTTCTCAACAACATTAAATCCAAGTGAGTAAACAGAAGATGAAGTTCCTTTACTTTTACCGACTAAAATCCATTTGTCGCTTAATTTATTCTGCGCTGCAAAAGTTTTTGTTGTATCGTAAACATCACTAAATCTATATTCCTCGGGCCATCCCTCTGGAAGATTGACACCAAACGGTTTTAATGTTGGAAAAATTATTTCGCCGGTTTCAGGTAAAATTGTTATTGATGGGCGATAATCAAAAATATTATCCGGTGGTGGTTGACTACTGGAGTTTAACAAATCCAACCCGAATGCATTTAAAAATCTTACAGTACCAATCTCACTTGCAGGTTCCTGTCCTTCAATTTCTCTCTTAATATCAAATTCAAATCCTTCCTGTTTTATATTTCTAACACCGGTTGGATAAATATTTTTTAACTGCAGCATCCAGGCAGTTTGAAATTTTGGTTGAAGATTAGCAGGTTTAACCATCTTTAGAATTAATCTTCTGGTTGTATTAGTATCACCTTGTGCAAGAAACTCACCAAATATTTTATCATCATTAGCACCAACACCCCGCTCCTGCCGATAAGCTACAGCAATCATTTCCGATTCGTTTACTGTAGTTTTAAGTGTTATAAATCCTGTTTCAGGATGAAGAGTATAATCCTTATCCGGTTCCAGAAGTAAAAATCTTCCAACGGCAACTTCTCCTTCGACAGGCACCACATTTGAGTCTCTGTAGCTTTCATTATATGAGCCGCCAACAGGAATATCAGGCAAATTGATATAAACGTTTGCATCTCTTTCTTTAGATCTATCTGTAGAGATTTGATTGATGGATTTCCAAACCTGAATATCAACGACAAGCAAATCACCTCTCACTTCTGGTGTTGCTTTTCCATAATAATTATTAAATACATTTTGTGAAGGGGATGCATAAACAGTGTCTAAAAAATAATGGTTTGTAGAATATTCATAAGCTCTTTTCTGAAATGTTTGTTCGGATGTACCACCAGAAACCTGTACTTCTTTGGTTTCGCCTTTTTTCTGACTGGCAATTGTGGTCAATGAAAACGGTCCCATTTTTAATTGGGCTTTAATTCCAAATAATGCTTCGCTTCCACCAACTAAAGGAGAAGTTTGCAGTGATACGTTTCCAGCTTCAATACTTTGGATTATTTCATCCTCGTATCCGGTATATTTTATTTTTAACTGATTCTCATATTCAAAAGTTCGTTCAGTATTCCAATCAGCAACTATGTTTAATTTATCTCCAATCGTTCCATTAACATTGATTTGGACTTGCTGTTTAAAATCCGGTTCGTTTCTTGTGTTACCAAGTCGTGATGCTGTAACACCTTCAGTAGTTTCATTTCGCCACGCACCATGAATTTGAACAGAGCCGCCAATCTTTAAACTGATTTTAGGTGTACCAAAAATACTTAGCACTCCAACACTGGGTAAAGGAATTTCAAAGTCAGTAAAACTCTTTATCAATTCACTCAATCCAACTTTGGAATCTTTAATTGTATAAGCGTATCCAAGGTCTTCCCATTTTTTTCGCTCATCGACCTCTAATCTTAACTTAAGATATTCCTCAATCGGCATCCTTAAAATTATTTTGCTGGGTTTGCCTGCAACTAATTCTTTTATCTCAACAAATTTTCCTGTGGAATCAATTGTGATAGTTCGGGTTATGAATGACGGCGAGGGTTCAACAAAAAATTTTGATTTTTTCTTTTGCCAGTAAGTAACGTAAGGCAAATCTTGTCTTTGATAATGGAAATATTTTAATCTGTTGGTGGAATCGAGAGACATCTGCCAAAGTTTTAAGGAATCAAGATTAACTTTAGTTTTAACTTTAATTGAATCTTTACCTTTGCCCGTTACATTTATTAGACTTTTAGTTGAGTCCGTAATACTTTTTAGTTTTGTTGAATCTGGTTTAATTAAAATAGAATCATGAATCGATACATCAGGTGAATCAAGTATAGCAGGATTATTAAGAAGTGTAAGTTCCGCAGTATTAGGCTTGCTTACATTGGGATGCTGTAGATCCGGTTGCTGATATTTTTGTTGATTTATAGAATTAATATAAGAACATAAATTAAAGCAAGCAGATTGTAAAATCGCTTCGTTAACTTGTGACTTATATCCGGAACCAAAACCGAGATTGATACCAGCGTAAAACATCAATACTGAAACTAAGACTAAGCGGACAGTTTCAATAATAATTTTTTTTATCTTGTGTTTGATACAGAAATCCTGAGTAATGTGAGCAAAATAAATCAGTAGAGTATATCCCGATATGGCTCCTAATTTTATTTTTTTGTTGCGAGAAATTAGTTAAAATCACTTATAAATTCAATAAATCAATTTGGCACTAATATCGTGTAACAAACTTATCTAATACTTTAATATGATTTAAGGTAATTTTTTTTCTCACTATCCCGATTCCGCTGTTTCAGTTTAAGTGAGTCTATTAATAATATCAGATAAGTTTGGATATTGGGAGATTAGTTTCTTCTTTTCTCCAAACTCAAAATCCGAAAAATCAAATCCTGGTGAAACTGTACACCCAACCAATGCAAAAGATTTTTTCTTGGACAATTCAGCAGCAAACCAATTATCTTTTTTTATGACAGTTTGATATACTTCACTATCTTCGGTTTTATTTCCTAAGTTGATCTGAGAAAGTTTTCCTTTATCATCAATTACATAAATACGTACTGAAACGCCATCATAAAAATGCCAAAGCTCATCAGATTGCAACCTATGGAATTTGGATACTTGATTACCTTCCAACAAAAAATAAATTGATGTGGAATAATTCCGTTTTCTTCTTTTGCCTGGAGAGTCAACCAAAACCATTTCCCCACCACGATAAATTTCTTTAAAGTATCCGCCTTCGGGATGTTTTTCAAGTTGTAGTTTTTGAATATAGTATTGTGCTTTTTCGTCCATAAGTTTTTAATTATAATCTTCAATAATTAATAATTTCATTCATTACATTTTCCGCTGCTATTCTGCCGCTTTTTGCTGCGCTTTCAATCGTTGAAGGCAAACCTGTATCTGTCCAATCTCCTGCAAGAAATAAATTTTTTATTTTAGTTCGACTGTTTGGTCTGTCGTATAAAGAATTTTTATCAGGAATAAAAGTAGCGCGTTTTTCTTTTATGATTCTATAATTAATAATAAGCTCTCTTTTGATATAAGTATATTTTTCTAATTCATTAATTGCTAATTCAATAATCTCCTGATCAGTTTTTTCCGAATAATTATTAGCATTACTAACAACAACGTTTATATGCGATCCCTTGTTAAAAATCCAATGTAATTGCGAATCAATCAACCCATAAAATTTTTCTTTTAATGGATTTTCTTTTAGCCAAATTTGAATATTCAAGATTGTTGAATATGAAAGATCAGTTTTAATGCCCAATGATTCTTTCGAGATAATTTTTTCTAACGCATATAAAGGAATTGCGGAAATGATATAATCGAAATTTTTATAAATACTTTGTTCCGATTTAACTTCCACTATTCTTTCATCTTCAATAATAATTTTCTTAACAGTATCTGATGAAATAATTTCACTATCATATTTTTTTATAAAAGAAATAGCCGGATTAATTATACTTTCACTTAGACCGTATTTGGGAAGAATAATTGTTGAGGCAAAGTTGCCTTTAAAAAATATCCGTAAAAGTATCTCATAAAATATTACTGCTGATGCATTATCAGGACTTGTATTCAAAGCGCCTACATACAGTATTTCCCAAAATGATTTAACTAAGTTTTCATCCTGATTACCATCCTCAAGCCATTCACGAACAGTAAGATTTACTAAAGACTTTTTACTGATGAAAGGAAGTTTCAATAAAAATCCAATGAACTTAAATTTTTCTGTTAAATTTAAAGTGTCGTAATTATAAACAGACAATAAAAGATTTAATGGATAAAAAAAGTTTGGAGCTTTAATCGAATATTCTTCTTTTTCTTTGGATAAAAAATTTATTCCCAGATTTTTTTGATATAGAAAATTATTTTCTGCACCGATCAGTTTTATAAATGAAAGAGTTTCATCATAACAGCCCATCAAAATATGCTGACCGTTATCAATAATATCACCGCTTTTAGAATCTTTAAATGAATATGTTCTTCCACCAAATTTCGGAGATGATTCAATTAGTGTAACTGGGATTTTTTTAGAGGATAAAATTGATGCAGCTGTCAAACCAGCGATTCCACTGCCAATTACTAAACATCTTTTCATTAATAAACTAAATTGTACTTTGTCCAAACTCCCAAAGCGATTCCAACCTTAGCAAACTTCGAGACTTTTATATTATTATTGAATACATCATAATCGGCAGCAATAATTTTTTCAAGCATTTTGTAATAGATATGCTGCATTGCTCTTGCAGCAAACATAGTTTTCTTATCCTCAAGATCAAGATGAGATGTGGCAGAATTAAAATATATTTTAGCACGACCGGATTCGTAAATCATCAATTCTTTAAATTGGTTATTATAAACTTTCATCATCAATTCAGATTCATCGTAATTATATTTTAGTAAATCTTCCTGTGGTAAATATATTCTGCCTTTCTCGGCATCCTTGCCTATATCGCGAAGTATATTAGTCAATTGCAGCGCAATGCCAAGATCAACAGCAAAATTTTTTGTTGATGGATGTTTGTAACCAAAAATTTCTATACACATTAATCCAACAGTTGATGCAACACGATAACAGTAAAGCTGCAAATCATCAAAAGATTTATATCTATCTTTTTGAATGTCCATTTCCATTCCCTTTATCAATTCAAAAAATGGATCGAGTGGAATGTTAAAGTTAGAAATTGTTTTACCAAGTTTATTTAGCAACGGAAACTCGGAGTGCCCTGCGAAGGCTTTTTCAAATTCTATTCGCCATTTTCTTAATTTTTCGTATTTCACATCCTGCGAATCATTTGTTTCATCAACAATATCATCAGTCTTTCGGCAAAAAGCATAAACCACATTCATTGCGTCCCGCTTTTCTTCGGGAAGCAAATTGAACGCATAATAAAAACTGCTTTTGCTATTCTTTGATATTTCTTTTGCCGATTCAGACATTAAAAAATGCTTTTCATAAATAAGGTTATAAAATCAATTTTACTAAGTTTTGGTCGTTTTGAAAAAACATCGTAATTATTTTTTCTAATCTTACTGAGTATTTTTTCACCGCCGGCGATTGTCCATTTTATTTCATACAAAAATCTGCCGGATAAATACTCAAACAATTTCTTTCCCTCATCAAATAAAAACTGCGTTCTATCAACATTATGTTTTACTAACGCTTTAATATTAGCATTATTTTCCTTTAACTCAAGCATTAATTCAGTAACATTAAACAATTTCATCTCATCTTCAGGATAATAAATTCTGCCTTTATTAAAATCAATTAACGTATCTTGATAAAAATTAGTTAACTGTAATGCGGTGCAAATTTTATCGGAACAAATTCTGGCTTCTTCTTCATTCACTTTAAAGAGTTCCAATAAAATTCTTCCCACAGGATTTGCTGAACGATTACAATAATCCAGAACTTCATTAAAGTTTTCATACCTTTTTTTGATAACATCCTGCTTAAAAGCTGATAGAAGATTTAGAAAATAAGCTGACGTTAAATTATTATTTTTTATGGTCTTTGAAAGTTGTTCAAAAAATTTATTATTGGATTTAGTTTCCAGGGATAAATTGAATCCCTTTTCAAATAAATTTAATTTTTCTAATCGCTCCTCATAATCCTCCTCACCCTCATCAGCTAAATCATCGGCTGTTCGTGCAAACCAGTAAATTATTGCAATATCTTTTCTTAATGATTTTGGAATCAGGAATGAAGCAACGGGAAAATTTTCATAATGATCTTTTGTTAATGACAGTATTTTATTTATTTGTTCTTTTTCCAAGTTTTTCTTCAACACTTTAATTGTTATCCAAATATCTATTATTTCAAAATGAAATCATCTTAATGGGCAAAATATCAGAATGAGGCAATTGCTGTCTTTTGAGGGTTAAAAATATGAAAATGATTGCACAAAAGTATGGAATAATATTTGTCTATTCCCTGGAGTGCATTCTTAAACTATTTCAAAACCTGGGGAAAACTAATTAAGCAAAGAGGGCTTATATGCGTATCGTAGCAGAAGATTTCGAAAAATTGCAAATTTATGATGTTGTGGTTGAAGTAGTAAATCTCAGCCGTGCAACTAATAAAGAGGCAGCCCAACTCAAAAAAATTCTAGAACAGGATATCGATGCAAAAATCAGAAAGATAATAGTTGATTTAAGTCAATGTGAATTTATCGACTCAACTTTTCTTGGTGTACTTGTTTTATCCTTAAAATCCTGTGCAAAGATTGGCGGAGATATTCGTCTTGTAAAACCTGCTGAAGTTGCAAAATCCTTAATGGAAAAAGCTGGAACATTGAACGTCTTCAATCTTTATAATTCGCTTGATGAAGCAGTTCAAAGTTTTGATTTTAACGGTGATCAAAATTATTATTTGTCGCAAGGTTCTTCAATCTTAACATAATCGTTTTAAAATTTGGGGGGCAAATTTTGGAAAGTATCATTAACACAAAACCTCTCACTACTGAGAGGTTTTTGTATTTTAAAGAATATTTTCATCTGGTCATAGAATATGGAACTGATTCATTTTCTGTTGCCCAGTTCTTGTTAGGTTCTGATGACATTATAAATTTTAATTTACCCCCATCCATAATTTCTTGATGCCTGATGAAGCATCGTTTAAGGATTTTACCATTCAAATAAACTTCTTTTATATAAATATTTTCTGGGGAATAGTTTTCAACTTCAATTATAAATTGTTTCCCATTTTCTAAATTTATTGAAGCATTTTTTAAACAAGGACTTCCAATTACATATTCATTACTTCCGGGTGCAACGGGATAAAATCCTAAAACACTAAAAATGTACCAGGCAGACATTTGACCGCAATCATCATTCCCTGAAAGTCCATCAGGTTTATTTTTGTACATTGAGTTTACTATTTGATGGATTCGTTCCTGAGTTTTCCAAGGTGCACCAGCATAACAATACATATACGGCACTTGATGACTTGGCTCATTGCCATGAACATAGTTACCAATGATTCCAGCTCTATTAATATCCTCACTGTTGGCAAAACTTTCTTCAGAGATTTGCATGGTAAAAAGTGAATCTAACCAATCAATTAGTTCCTGTTTACCACCAAGAAGATTAATTAATCCTTTAATATCTTGAGGCACATATAAAGAATAATTCCAAGCATTACCTTCAATATAACCTTGATTAGCTGTGCTTAAAGCATCAAATGGTTCTTTAAATTTTCCATCAGAGTTTTTAGCTCTGATAAATTTTGTCTTCTCATCAAAAAGATGTTTATATGATTGTGCTCGTTGAAAATACTCATCTGCAATTTTCTTTTCCCCAATAGATTCAGCTAACTTGTAAATTGTCCAATCATCAAAAGCATACTCCAGAGTTTTAGATGCTGAGTTAGAATTTAAATCTTCCGGTACATAACCAAACTTTTTGTAATAACTTATTCCATCGTACAAACTATAATTTGAACTTGATATTACTGCATCAAACGCTTTTTTGATTTCGTAATTTCTCAAACCTTTCATATAAGCATCAACAATAACAGGAACAGAATGATAACCAATCATACACCAATTTTCATTTGAATAATGAGACCAAATGGGTAATATTTTGTGAACACTTTGTTCGTAATGAGCAATCATCGAATTGACTATATCATTCGTACGCCTTTGCTGAACTATTGTAAATAAGGGATGAAGTGCGCGATAAGTATCCCACAAAGAAAATATTGTATAATTTGTAAATCCTTCAGCTTTGTAAATGTTTTGATCGAGTCCACGATATTCTCCATTAACGTCGTTATAAATAATTGGGCTCATAAAACTATGATATATTGATGTATAAAAATTTACTTTTCTATCTTCATCCGCCTCAATTATTATTTTTGATAATTCATTATTCCATTTTGCTTTTGCTTCTGAAACAACCTTCCCAAAATCCCAATCTTGAATTTCTGCTTTAAGATTTTCAATTGCATTGTTGGTGCTAACTGCCGACAACGCAAATTTGATTAAAACCACTTCCCCATTCTCAGTCTTAAAATCAAAATGACAAACTATTTTATGTCCTGCTCTTTCTGGAAAGTTTTCATTCTCATTAAACTTTCTCCAAAATCCTTTATAAATCATTTCTTCTTTGTTGATCAGCCCATAAGATTGAATTGGTTTCGAGAAAGTCATCGCAAAGTATAGAAGTCGTGTTCTAGCCCAACCATTTGTCTGTCTATATCCTGTAACAAGAGTATCGTTCTCAACTCTAACGGATGACCAAACAATTTTGCCATCATAATTATAGATACCCGAAGTTAAATCAAGAATTATATGTGCAGAATCAGATTTAGGGAAGGTGTATTTGTGAAATCCAACTCGTTCTGTCGCCGTAAGTTCTGCGGTGATATTATAATCATCCAACTTAACTTTATAATAGCCTGGATGTGCAACTTCATTTTGATGCGAGAAACGGGAACGATAGCCACTATATAAATTACTTTTTGTTCCTGGATTTAATTTTAATACACCAACAGTTGGCATAATTAAAAAATCACCAAGATCAGAATGTCCGGTACCGTTAAAATGCGTATGAGAAAATCCAACAATTGTGCTGTCATCGTATTGATATCCTGAACAATAGCGATATACCTCAGGATTATATCCTTGTCCATAGCTGTAAAGCACTGTGTCAGTTTCAGGACTTAACTGAACCATCCCAAATGGAACAGAAGCACCTGGAAATGTATGCCCCATATCCTTAGTACCGATAAACGGATTAACATAATCGTATGGAGTTTTATTTGTCTGTGCTGAAAGAGAAAACTGAATTGTAAGAAGAAGGATTAATATTTTTCTCATAATATTCTTTTAAATATTCTTTACAAAGATATAGATGAGCATTAAAATATCAGCAAAGATTTAAGAATATCATTTGAAGATTGATATTAAGGTTTTATCAATATTGTGGAATAAAATATTTAGCATCTCTTTTGTTCTGTCAAACATGATTTAGTTCCCGAGTTCCAACAATTTATTTTATATCGCAATATGCTTTAAGTCAACAATCAACTTGAGTGTTTTACTTCTTTAACTGCTGAGACAACTACCTTAATCCCTTCAACTCTAAGCACAACTATCTTCGTTCCCTGAATAATGTATTCCGATTCAGCAACAACATCTATTCTTTTGCCATCAATCTCTACAGTACCGCCGGGACGAAGTGTAGTAAAAGCAATTCCTTCTTTCCCAATTAATTCTTTTACAGATGGATAAGAAACAAAACCTTCTTCAGCTTTTTCAGATTGAGATAGAACGAGCTTATTAAACGCTTTTGATTTAGGTAAATATCTTGCGAGAACAAAAATTCCGATTAAAGCAAAAAGTATTGAACCCGAAAGCTGAATGATTGCAATTGATACGGCTTCCATATCAATAAATGGTTTGCTGCCAAGAAGCGAAAAAAATATGGAGGCAAATATCAGAATGATTCCTGAAATGCCTGTTATACCAAAACCCGGGATCACAAAAATTTCTAGCAATAATAATCCTAATCCAACAACAAACATTAATATTTCTATAACTGAAGCCAGTTGAAGTATATAAGATGATCCGAAAAATAAGGTAAGCGCTATCAATCCTGTTGTTCCGGCAACACCCCAGCCGGGAGTTTTTATTTCGGCTATCAATCCAAAAAATCCGATCATAATAAGTATTGAAGATACTATAGGATTATTAAGGAATTTAACTACATCTTCAGCCCAGTTAGAAGTGCTTTCAACAACTTTAACATTTTTTAATTTTAGATATGTAAGTGCTTCTTTAAATGATGTTAAAACAGTATCAGCCATTTTATATTTAAGTGCTTCTTCCGATGTTAAGGTAACAAGCTGCGTACTGTCCACGAGTCCCGGAATATTAATTCTTTCATCAACCATCCCTTCAGCAATATCGGTTCTTCTTCCATTTCTTTCTGCTGTAGATCTCATCTCAGAGCGCATATAAGATTGATACTTTTCCCCAACTTTTTGTCCAGATTGATCAACTACGGTAGCAGCACCAATTGAGCTACCCGGGACCATAATAATCTTGTTGCAAGATAATGCGATTAATGAGCCGGCAGATATTGCCCTATTATTAATGAACGCTACAGTTAAAATTCTGCTGGATAAAATTGCATCTTTTATTTGAGTCGCCGCATCTACTCTTCCTCCAAAAGTATTTATCTTAAAAATGATTGCTGAAGCATTATCTTTTTCTGCTTCAGATATAACTCTTGTAATATATGGTGCTAATCCCAAATCTATCTCACCATCAATATAAGCCACATAAACAGTTTTCTGCTGAGCAATTAAGGAAATTGTAAACAGAAGTATAATCAAATATTTCATAATGACATCTCAGATTAAATTTTTCAAAAGAATAGAATAATTCTTAATTGAAAATAATGAAAAAGGGATTGATCGGAAAGTAAGAAGAGTGTGAAAGATTACTCAGTATGCCTTAGCATCACCAAAAATATTGATTCTACTAAGGCATCAGAGTAAATAAATTTAAGAGCCTTTGCTTACAACGCTACCGATAGCGGAACGTTCAACTTTGATTTTAACATTTGGAGCTATCTCAATTAAAACTGTTTTATCTTCAATCCCAACAATAGTTGCATGAACACCACCTGTAGTTACAACCTTATCTCCTTTTTCTATGTTTGAAAGAAGTTTTTCTCTCTCCTTTGCACGCTTTTGCTGAGGTCTGATAATCATAAAATAAAAGATTGCGAAGATTGCACCAAACATTATTAAGGTGCTGATTAAACTTCCACCGCCGCCATCACCGCCTTGAGGTGCCATTGCAATTAGTATATTCAATTTATTCTCCTTCTGATTTTAATTTTTAATTGATACTTCATTTACAGTTTTGTTTTTCCATTCTAGAAAATCTTTATTGATAATATGCACACGAGCTTGTGTTACTAAATCAAGATAAAAATACAAATTATGAATCGTTGCAAGCTCGAGTGCTAAAATTTCTTCTGCAATAAATAGATGTCTTAAATAAGCTCTTGAATAATTTCTGCAAACATAACATTTACAATTCTCATCCAACGGTTTAAAATCATCTTTATATTTTGCATTCCGCATCGAAAGAGTTCCATTCCACGTGAACACATTTGCGTTACGAGCATTGCGCGTTGGCATAACACAATCAAACATATCCACACCACGTGCGATTGATTCTAAAATATTTTCTGGTCTTCCAACACCCATTAAATATCTTGGTCTGTCCTGTGGCATAAAATCAGTTGTAAAATCAACAAGATCGTACATTTGTTCTGTTGGTTCACCAACTGCAAGTCCGCCGATTGCATAACCATCAAAATCTAAATTCAATAAATCGTTTACAGATTTTTCTCTAAGATCTTTATAAATACTTCCCTGAATTATTCCAAACTGAAATTGTTTATGTCCATAAAGTGGTTTGGATTTTTCAAAAGCTTCTTTATTTAACACTGCCCAATTACTTGTAAGCTGAACAGAATTTTTTGCATAATCATAATCACAGGGATAAGGTGCACATTCATCAAGAACCATCATAATATCAGAACCGATGCTGCGTTGAATCTCTACTACTTTTTGCGGACTAAAAAAATGTTTTGATCCATCCAAGTGGGAACTGAATTCAACTCCGTCCGCTTTTAATTTTCTTAAATCAGTTAAACTAAAAACCTGGTAACCACCGCTGTCTGTTAAAATTGGTTTTTGCCAATTCATAAACTTATGCAAACCTCCTGCGGCTTCAATAATTTCTGTTCCAGGTCTTAAATACAAATGATAAGTATTTGAAAGAACAATTTGCGCTTTTATTTCATCAGCAAGATAACTTTGATTTACAGCCTTTACTGTACCCTGAGTTCCAACCGGCATAAAGATCGGAGTTTCAACTTTGCCGTGATCAGTTTCAAACCATCCTGTCCGCGCTTTAGAATTCGTGTCTTTTGATTCTACATTTAGCTTTAACAATACGCCTGTTTCTCAAAATTTGTGAAACAAATTTAACTTAAAATCTTGTTTATCCCAATTAGCAGTGTGAGGAATTTGTTAAAGAAATTTACTTCTTTCTTCTTTTGTTGGGATCCTGCAAATATCTCTCTTCCCAAAAAACTTATATCGATTTTTGGCAACGAGATCATAAACAAAATCTGTGAAAGAGTTAGGTAAAAATCTAAATGGTAGAAATAGTTTTGACCAGCCGTTAAGTTGTTTTGCAATTTCAAATGCGGCTGAAGATTTTTTGTAAACTTTATTTTGTGAGATTAAGATGAAAGAATCAAAATCATCCTTGGGTAGCTTGAACTTTTCTAATATCTCTCTTCCCTTTTCAGACTGAAGTGAAGCAAACTTAAAAATGTTTTGTTTGTCACGGTCTATGATAAAATTAACCCAGTAATTGCAAAAATTACAAACACCATCAAATAAAATAATTTTGGGATCTACATTATTCGGTAAGTTCATCAGGTCTTATGGTAAGTTTAACCAGATCAATTTTAACATTATCAGCACGAACAATCAGAAAAACAAAATTATTAATTGTAACAATTTCATTCTGTGCAGGAATGTATCCAAGATTTTCAATAATAAATCCCGCAACAGTTTCATAATCACCAACTGGAAATTTTAAATTATATTTTTCATTTATATGATCAATCTCAACTTTGCCGCTTATAATAAATGTATCCTTAGAAATTTTTCTACTAATTGTTTCTTCAATATCATATTCATCTTTTATTTCACCGAACAACTCCTCTATAATATCCTCCATCGTTACAATACCAGCAGTTCCACCAAACTCATCAATTACTACAGCCATTGAAACATTGCTGTTAAGGAACTCATTGAGAATTTCTAAACTCCTTTTGGTTTCGGGGTAAAACTGAACTCCACGAATAATATCCTTAATCTCTTTGGGATTTTTAAATAAATCTTTTGCAAGTATCAGTCCTTTGATATTATCCAGATCATCCTCATAAACTAACAACTTTGAGTAACCAGAATTAATAAAAATATTCAAAGCATTGGCGACGGTATCATTGAATGAGATTCCAATAATTTCAGTTCGAGGACGCATGGCTTCGTAAACTTTTTGCTCACTAAAATCAAACACTCTGGTTATAATTGTACTTTCTTCTTTGTTCACATTTCCTGCTTTATGACCTTCGTCCAAAAGTATCTTCATATCTTCTTTGTCAAAAATATGAGCAAGGTTTTTAGCTGATTCCTGCTTACGTTCGGTAAAGAATTTTGAAAGATGTGTAGTGAATTTTATTAATGGGTAAATAATAATAGACAAAATTCTTAGTGGGATTGAGAAAATAAGAATGAGAGAATCTGCAACTTCTCTTGCAATGTATTTAGGAATTAATTCTCCGAAAATTAATGTAAACGCTGTGATAGTTATAAGAATCTTGTAATCGCCCCAGCCAAAGTGCTCTGTTAATACTACTGTAGATATGGATGCAAAAGCGATGTTAACAATAATATTTCCGATTAAAATAGTAGAATAAAAAGCCTGATTATCCTTTACAAAATAATAAGCTGATTGAGCAGCAATATTTTTTTTTCTGGCTTTAACTTCAATCTTTAATTTATTGGAAATAATAAAAGCCATTTCAGTGCTTGAAAAATATGCGCTTAATAAGAGTAAAATTATTAATAAAATAAAATCCTGAATCATTTTTTAAACGGATATTTTTTATTTATAATATTTTACAAAAGTTATTTTATATGGAGAAAACATTTAAAACTTTATAATTAATTATTATCAAATTATCTTATAAACAATAAGAACCGTTGTTACGATATATAAAATAACTGTAATTATCATCGGAATATCGGTCAGCATAATCTGAGTAGTGTTTTCACCTTTTTGATTTTGGTATTCCAAGTACATAAATCTGAAAATACCAAAAACCACAAACGGAGTTGTGTAGATAAGATTTTCGGTTTTAAAAACTGAGACTGTCCTTTGCGAAACCGTGTAAAGTGCATAACAGATAATCACACCTGCCGCCGCAATCGTTGACATCTGATTTGTAAATGTACTTGAATATTCAGAAAGTACTTTTCTGCTAATTGTATTTTCGGTTTCCGTAATCTGTTCTAATTCTGAATGTCTTTTCATAACGCCAAGGAACAATGAAATAAACATTGTAGTAAGTATCAACCAGCTTGAAACAGGAACGCTGATTATTGCTGCACCGCCCAAAACACGGATGGTAAATCCTGCTGCAATACTGAATACATCTAATATCACGATATGCTTTAAATAAACTGAGTACAAAACGTTCAACAAAATGAACCCGCCGAGAAAGAAAATAAAATTGAGAGTAGCTAGAAATGAAAGACCTATTAGTAATACAAGAATTATTAATGATGTTATCCAGGCGGATTGTTTTGAAATTTTTCCTGATGGCAGCGGTCTTAATTTTTTGGTTGGATGATGTGAATCAGCATCAATATCAATAATATCATTTACTACATAAATAAAACTAGATGCTAAACAAAAAAGAAAAAATGCTTTTAATGTTGAAAAGAAGTAGTCAGCTTCAAAAAGATGAAGTGAAAATAATAAAGGGACAAAAACAAAAAGGTTTTTTATCCATTGAGGAATTCTTAATAACTGAAAATAATTTTTAATCATTAAAAAACCGCTGTTTCTTGATAAGTTCCAAATACTTCTTTTAATTCGCCAACCATTTCACCAAGTGTCACATAATTCTGTGCTGCTTTTAAAAACACTGGCATAAGATTATTACCATCCAAGGCGGCAGATTTAATGGCAGCTAAACTTTCTTCAACTGCTTTTTGATTCCTGCTTTGTTTTAATTCTGCTAACCTTTTCACTTGCTGCTTCTGTACCTCAGGTGAAACTGTTAAGATTGGAATTTCAACTTTCTCATCCTCTTCAACGAACTCATTAACACCAACGATAAACTTTTCTTTTCTCTCAACTTCTTTCTGATATCGATAAGCTGCGTCTGCAATTTCTTTTTGGAAGTATCCAGTTTCAATTGCAGCAACTACTCCACCAAGTGCATTAATCTGATCAAATATTTCATTCGCTTCTTTTTCCATTTTATCAGTTAAAGCTTCAACAAAATAACTCCCTCCAAGCGGATCAACGGTATTCATCACACCAGTTTCAAAGGCAATCAATTGTTGAGTTCTTAATGCAATCTTAACTGCTTTTTCACTTGGCAAAGCTAACGTTTCATCCATAGAATTTGTGTGAAGAGATTGAGTTCCGCCAAGCACGCCAGCTAATGCCTGAAACGCTGTGCGAACAATATTATTTTCCGGCTGTTGAGCAGTTAAAGTACAACCTGCTGTTTGTGTGTGAAATCTTAACCACCACGAACGCGGATTCTTTGCGCCGTATCTGTTTTTCATCCTCTTTGCATAAATTTTTCGTGCTGCTCTATATTTTGCTATCTCTTCAAAAAAATCTAGATGAGAATTGAAGAAAAAAGAAATGCGCGGGGCAAATTCATCAACATCCATTCCTCTTTCAATGCATGCTTCTATGTATGCAAAACCATTAGCAAGTGTGTAAGCTAATTCCTGAACTGCGGTTGATCCTGCTTCTCTAATGTGATATCCGCTTACCGAAACCGGATTCCATTGTGGAACTTCATTTTTACAGTACTCAATCATATCAACAATAATTCGCATCGAAGGCGTTGGTGGATAAATAAATTCTTTTTGCGCAATGTATTCTTTTAGAATATCAT
The DNA here is from genome assembly GCA_036170275.1 of Ignavibacteriaceae bacterium. GTDB lineage: Bacteria > Bacteroidota > Ignavibacteria > Ignavibacteriales > Ignavibacteriaceae > IGN3. The sequence continues at coordinate 14,592 of JAVHOU010000215.1, read as the reverse complement.
TTTGAAGTGTGCCTCTCAGATTCTTAAACTCAACATCCTGTTTTTGAGCAACAGCAAGATAAAACGCAAAGATCATTGCAGCAGGAGAATTGATTGTCATCGAAGTAGATACTTTATCTAATGGAATTTTATCAAAAAGAATTTCCATATCCTGCAATGAAGAAATTGCAACTCCGCAAATTCCAACTTCTCCATCACTCAAAGGAGCATCTGCGTCCCAACCCATTAATGTTGGCAGATCAAATGCTACCGATAAGCCGGTTTGACCTTTCTTAAGCAAGTAATGAAATCTTTGATTAGTATCTTCCGGAGTTCCAAAGCCTGCAAACTGACGCATAGTCCAGATTTTTCCGCGATATCCGTTCGAGTGTATTCCTCTTGTATAAGGATATTCGCCCGGAAAACCAATCTCACTTAAATAATTTATATTCTCGACATCATCCGGTCCATAAAAAACATTTATATCCTGCCCGCTTACAGTTGTAAATTTCATTCCCTTTACTTTAACAGATTTAGTTTTTTCATCATAACTTTTTCTTTGCTTTAAATATTCTGAATCAGTCATATCTTTCCTTTTTAATATCTAATTAATATTGATTCACTAAAAAATCAAGTCCTGCCAAAACGTCTATCAAATTCTTCTAAAGAAATTTTAATTACTATTGGTCTTCCATGCGGACAAACATAAGGCATTGATGTTGAAAACAATTGGTCAATAAGCAAACGCATTTCTTTTTCAGAAAGCTTATCCCCTGCTTTAATTGCCGCTTTACAAGAGTACGATTTTGCAATGTTATCTTTTTCTTCCAAATGTTTTTCCGTTCGATTATCAACATACTCTGAAATAAACTCACGCAATATTTTTTCTTCCGAGCCACTTTTTATATCGTCCGGAACCCCTTCAATCATTAAATAATTTTTAGGAAGATATTTTAACCTGAATCCAAGTTTTGTAATCATCAGATCAAGCTCTGTTAATATTTCATAACTGGCAAGATCAAATTGTATTTTAATTGGAAAGAGAAGCTGTTGAGAAAATGGCATATTCGCATCAAGCCTTGCTAATACTTTCTCATATAATATTCTTTCATGCGCAGCGTGCTGATCGATTATCATCAATCCACTTTTTATTTGCGATAGGATGTACTTGTTGTGAAGTTGAATTATAAAGGATGTTTCAATTTCTGTTGACGCTGATCGTTCGAATTGTCCATCAATTTTATTTTCAGGTAATTGATAATTCTTTTCAGTATCGTTCTTAGGAAGAATATTTTTTGTTAACGAACTAAAAACCAGATCGATATCTTCATCAGTAACAGCGGTTCGTTCTCGTGCATCATTTCTTGTGAACACAGGTCTGTCTGAAAAATCATTTTTATTAACGGCATTAAAAGGATTGAAACTTAATTTTTCTCCTTGGTCTGTAGCTGATTCGAAAGACATATGCGGAACTAAATCGTGAGTGCCAATACTTTTGCGAATAACAGAAAGTACGAAATTGTAGATATCTTTTTCGTCATCAAACTTTACTTCAAGTTTTGATGGATGGATATTTACATCAACTTTAGATGGATCGATAGTAAGAAAAAGAATAAAGAAAGGATAATCACCTTTCTCAAGTATGTTTTCAAACGCAGCAAACACTGCGTGATTAATATTTTTATTTATCACAAATCGTTTATTCAAAAATAAAAACTGATCGCCGCGGCTTTTTCTAAATATTGAAGGCTTACCAATATACCCGTGTAAAGAAAGATAATCAGTCCGTTCCACAACCGGTATTAATGCATCAAGCATATTGTCGGCAAATACTTGTTGTATCCTATCTTCAAGCGAGCCCGCTTTGTAATCAAAAACAAGATTATCAGAATTATAAAATTTAAAATTTATTTCAGGATGTGCTAAAGACAATCTATTAAAGGTATCAATAATGTGTTTCAGTTCAGTTGAATCAGATTTAAGAAATTTTCGGCGTGCAGGAATGTTATAAAAAAGATTTTTTACCGATACACACGTCCCTTTTGATGTGGATATTTTTTCTGTGGTGATTTCATTTTCACTTTCAATCTTTAACAAAGTTCCCATTTCATTATCATGTGTTTCAGTTCTGATCTCAAGTTGACAAACCGCAGCGATTGAGCTGAGTGCTTCTCCGCGAAAACCCAAAGTTTTTATCGATTCAAGGTCCTCAAAAGTTTTTATTTTACTTGTAGCATGTTTCAGAATGCAAAGCAAAGCATCTTCTTCATTCATTCCTGTTCCATCATCGCAAATCCGAATAAGAGATTTCCCGGCTTGCTTAACAATTAACTCAATGGATGTTGCATTAGCATCAATCGCATTTTCGATCAATTCTTTTACAACAGATTCGGGTCTCTGAACAACTTCACCGGCAGCTATTTTATTAGCAAGGTTATCAGGTAATATTATAATTTTACTTGCCATTAATTCTTTCTAACATATCTGAAAATTTCAAACAAATTTTCATCTTTAATTTTTGTTTTCTCCCAATCATCATTATTTATTTTTGGAAATCTAACTTCACCATCAGCATCAAACTTCATAAATGTAATTATCATTTCATCAACGAAAGTAACTGCTTGACTGTAAATTTCACCGCCGCCGATTATAAAAATTTTTTCCGGGTTTAGTGTTCTGCAATAATCAATCGCATCATCCAATGATGATTTAATTAATACATCATCATAATTTGTTTTATAAGATTTATTTTTGCTTACAATAATATTTAATCTGCCTTTTAAAGGTTTACCAAGAGTTTCAAAAGTTTTTCTCCCCATGATTATTGGAAAACCTAATGTTGTGTTTTTAAAATGCTGAAACTCTTCTTTAACGTGCCATGACATTTCACCATTAGATTTTCCGATTACTCCGTTTTGCGCAATTGCAACAATGATATTGATGATCAAACGGCAACCTCAAATTTTATTTTATCATAATACTTGTAATTAATCAACTCAAAGTCCTCAAACTTCAATTCGTCAATCGGTTTTTTCGCAATTATAAGTTTAGGCAGCGGTAATGGCTCACGTAAAAGCTGCTGTTTCAATCCTTCAAGATGATCATACTTCTCCATCGCTGTACCTTTTTCTGCGTGATAAATATGTGCATCGATAATCGTATGTGCAAAAAATCCCAACTCCAAATTTGTTTCCTGTGCAATAATCTGAGTTAACATAGAATATGCAGCAAGATTAAATGGAATGCCAAGTGCAATATCACCCGAGCGCTGAGTTAAATGGCAATTAAGTTTACCTGCATTCACATTAAACGTAAAAGTGTAATGACAAGGTGGAAGCTTGCTTGAAGTTGCATTGCCGGGCTCCCAGGCACTTACGACCAATCTTCTGCTGTTCGGATTTTTCCTTATCTCATCAATCACATATTTTATTTGGTCTACTTCTCTCACCTGCCAATTACCATTTTTATCTTTGGTGGCACTGGGAAAATGCCTCCAATAATATCCATAAGCCGTTTCAAGATTCCCGTTTTCATCTGCCCAGGCATCCCAGATTTTTGTGTACTGCCGCAGATTTCTTATATGATTTTCACCGGACAAATACCATAATACTTCGTGAAGTAATGACTTCCATTCGACTTTCTTTGTAGTTAATAACGGGAAGCCTTTAGAAAGATCAACTTTATAAAATGCACCGAAGTAAGAAAGCGTATCAACTCCTGTTCGGGATTTTTTATGAGTTCCTTCAGTAATTACAAGTTTAACCAGGTCCAGATATTCTTTCATTCCACCGATCCTACAAATTCTTAGAATAGTTATTAATTTTTATGTGAATTTACGAAAAAAAAATGAAGACGTGAAAGCCTAATTCTTAAGCTGATCTATCACAATTTTTGAGGTTTTGATGATTGCGCTGCGATAATCTTTCATTGAAGCTTCTTTGCTTTTGTAATAATCTACAAGTCTAATTATGTGAATGTTTTTTGATAATTGAACAGCTTCAGAAATATTTGATGAACCGCAAATTATAAAAATTGGAATATCATATTTTTCAAATATGCTTAATAAAACTCCGGCGCCCTTTCCTTCAAAAGATTGATTGTCAAAATTTCCTTCTCCAGTTATCACTGCATCGATTCTACTTAAATTTAAATTACCTAAAATGGATTTGAGTATAAATTCTTTTGCAGAAATTATTTCGGCATTAAAAAAAAGATTTAAACCCGCAGCTAATCCACCTCCCGCACCATTCAAATTTTCTGGAATCTTGATATCAAGGTTTGAAGAAATAAGACTAAGAATATTTTTAATCCCTTCTTTTATAATTTTAATATCATCAGATGAAGCACCTTTTTGAGGACCATAAATTTCAATTGCTCCCGGTTCTCCAATTAGTGTAGTATCGACATCAACGACACATTTAATCTGCAATGGAAGATTTGGTTTATCAAAAAATATGGATGAAACTTTATTAAAATTTTGTGGGATAGATTTTAGTGTTTGCCCATTCCTATCAAACAAATTTAAACCAAGTTGGGAACAAGTTCCGATTCCAAAATCAATTGTTGCAGTGCCGCCAACTCCAATCCACACATTTTGCACATGCAATTTATTGAGTCTAACTTTTTCTAATATCTTTAAAATGATTTTTCCTAAAACTGTGGAATCATGTTTTAATGAATTACGATTTTTTTCATTTGAGAGTTTTAACCCAAATAATTCCGCTGATTCAATAAAAATGTTTGTGCCAACTGGATCGATCAGAACTGTATATTCTTTCTCTTCATCAATTAAGTTATCCTTAATAATAATACTTAGAGGTTGTAGATTAAAAGTAGATTTGCAAACATTTAAAAATCCATCGCCTCCATCAGATAATGGTTTAATAATTAGTTTGTGATTTGAACTTTTAGAAAAAACATTATTTATAATTTCAGCTATTTCAACGGATTCAGCGCATTCTTTAAAACTGTTTGGTGCAATAAGAATATTCATTGGATTTATTTCAAGGATTGATAAACTTTTTCAGCCACTGCTGCAGCTGTTAAACCACCTTCTTTTGAGTAATCACATTTTTTGGGATCGATCGGACATTGAGTTTCGCAATAATTTTGTGTCGGTAGTACTATCTCAGATTCATTTCCAAGCGGTCCCCAAAGTTTTGGTGAACAAGCTGTAAGCGGACAAAAGAGAGAAAGAGTCGGAACTCTTAACGCAGCACAAATATGCATCGGTCCCGTACTGTTTGAAATGAGCAAATCTAAAGAAGCAAGATTAATTATAGATTCCCGCAGCAAATTGCCTTTATTAGGATAAATCACATCATCAATATTATCCAGCCCCTCAGATAAATTATTATCCATTACTGCCACTTTGTAATTTAAATTTTTATTCAACAAAGAGATCAACTTTTTGTATTCACTTTGGTTTAAGTTTGGTGCAGAATTGCCGGAAGAAATATTTATTCCAATAAGTTTTTGATTAATTCTTAAATGCTTTTTTCTGAATGTCTTAGCTTTAATTTTTTCAGTATCCGTTAAATGGATCTCAGGTAATAGGCTTTGAACTTGTATTCCAATTTTTCTGATCATATCTAAACAATAATCTGCTTCGTGCCGAAGTGGAATATATTTTTTTCTATCGACATATTTTGTAAAAGTTAAATACTGATAAAGTTTATGCCCAACTCCAACACGATATTTAATTCCTGAAATAAAAAGTGCATAATTTAATTTTTCATTCGGAAGCAGCATAAATGCATGGGAGAATTTATATTGCTTTAATTCACGAACTAACTCCCAAAAGCTTTTTTCAATCTTATCTTGTTTATCATAAGTAATTATTTCATCAACATTGGGATTATTTAGATAAATATCTTTTGTGTAGTGTTTAACCAATACTGAAACAAAGCTATTGGGATATTTTTTTTTAATTTCTCGTGGAAGCGAAGTTGATAGCACTACATCACCAATTCTATCAATCCTGCAAATAAGAAATCTTAACTGCTTCATAGATTATGATTTTTTATTCTTTTTTATTTCCATAATCTTAAGCTGAACCTGAAGTTTGGTAATCATATGCATATACGAAATGATGACTCCATAAATTCCATCTAAAAAACATTTGCGAACAATTAAATGATGCAGAAAATAAATAGGTGGACTCATCAACACAGTAAACATATTAACTGTCTTCTTATCAACTTTTTCATTCGCTTCAAGAGTTGAGTAATTATTTATTTTTATGAATGCTTCTTTAAGATTAGTATATGAATAATGCGTAAAACTATTTTTGAGTGTTGAAACATTTCCATTAACAATAAACTTTTCGTGTACCATTCGATCAGATAATTTGGTTTCTGACTTCTTAAATAATCTTAACTGCATATCATTTCCCCAGCCGCAGCCGCGAATTATTTTTCCTAAGAAGAAATTATCTCGTTTAATAAAGTATCCATTATACTGTGATAAATCAGTTTCAAGGATCTCTTTTGCAAGTTTTTCGGGAACACGTTCATCTGCATCCAGACTTAATATCCACTCATTTTTTGCTAATGAGATAGCATAAGTTTTTTGAGAAGCATATCCCTCCCATTTATGAATAATAACTTTATCTGTAAATTCTTTTGCAATTTTTACAGTATTGTCGGTGCTTTCAGAATCTACAACAATTATTTCATCAGCCCACTGAACACTTTTAAGACAATCTTTAATATTATTTTCTTCATTGCCTGTAATAATGACCACAGATATTTTATTTTGCATTTGCATTTGTTTTTTTTACTAATGTTTATTCAAATTTAATAAAATAAAGAGTAAAAGTATTTGAATCCCAAACGAATTTGCTTAGTTACAAGCGGGCATCCGCCTTTAGATGATAGAATTTTTTGGAAATTTAGTAAATCACTATCTGAAAATGGTTTTTCTGTTTCCATAATTTGCTCCACTACAAATATTAATCAGGTAAAAGATAACATTCAGGTTACTGGATTTGATGGTATTTCATACTCAAGTAAAAATAAAATTGTAGAATTTTATAAACTGATAGATCAATTCAGCCCTCATTTGATTATATGTTCAGAAATGATCCCCGTTTTTGCTGCATTAAAGTATCGTAGAAAAAACAAAAATGCTAAAATTATTTTAGATATAACTGAGTTGTATCCCGAAAATGTTGCATTTAAATTTAAAGGATTGAAGCGATGGCTGAAGTACGTTCAGCTTGTTTTCCCTTACATCTACTCTTTAAATCGCATTGATCAATTAATTATTGGCGAAAGGACTAAGCAGAACAGATATAAATTTCTGTCACCTCTCAAACAAAAAACCATTATAGGCTACTACCCAATCCTGAAATTCTTTAAATATAAAAAACCTGATTTATCAAAAGACGAACTCGTATTTGGTTATGCTGGAGTTGTAACATTTGAAAGAGGAATTCAAAAACTTTTAGATTCTACAATAGCGATTGCAAAAATATTTCCGCAAAAAAAAATTACTTTGTTAATCTTTGGAAGATTTACAAATCAGAATGAAGAAACTCTGTTTAGACAAAAAGCAACTTCGCAAAAAATAATAAACGTAATTTTTGAAAACTGGACGGATTATGATAAAATGAGTTCCGTGATTGAGAGAATGGATATTTGCTTTGATTTACGTGAAAGAAATTTTATTTATAATAATTCTCTCCCAATCAAACTTTTTGAATACATGGCTTGCGGTAAACCTTTTATTTTTTCGGATGTAAAACCAATCCGAGGAGAAATAGATTTTGATAAGTTTGGATTTTTAGTTAATCCTGATCAAGAGTCAGAAATTATTAGTGCGATACAGCAATATTTAAATAATCCTGAATTGGCAATTAAACATTCATCAAACTCCCGAAGTCTGATTGAAGGAGATAAAAACTGGAAAAACGAATCGAAGAAATTGATTGAAATAATTACAAAACTTTTAGCTTGATATAATTCCATTTTCACGATAAAGTTTCATCAATTTTTCATTGACATTTTTATAGCTGTGATATTTATTAACCCATTCAATTCCTTTTCCACCACAAACATTTCTATAATTTTCATCATCAATAAGATCAATTAAGCATTTATATAACTCATCAAAATTATTGGCTGTGATAAAAGGATTTTCCGGCAGCCATCCAGCGTATTCTTTTGTCATATTTGTAATTGTTGGAATTCCCATCGCCAGTGTTTCAAGCCCGGCTTTACCATAGCCTGTTCCGCCCATTGTTCCGCCAACCTGATCGATTGAAATATCACATTTGCTTTTTATCTCAAGTAATTCTTTTCGAACCACATTTTCCTTTAACAGGAATTCTATATTTCGGTTTTTTTTGATCTTTTCGATAACAGAGAATATTAATTCAGTTCCTTTATATTTTCTGTTTGTAGGTGAGTGAACAATTTTTATGGATTCACTTGTTCTCTCTTTTTTTGCAGGGAGTTCGGAAGTATCAAATGGATAGAATAAATATTTTAAATCTTTTTTTAGTGACAGGTGATCAAATTCACTTGTTACGTTTAACTCAGATATTCCATCTAATTCTTTAATCAATCCACGGATTCTTAAATCGCTTCCGTAGTAGCAGCAGACAATTTTCTTCCCCTGTTTTTTCCATTTTTTTGCCTGTCTTGCATCACGATAAAAATCCAATCCGCCATCGTAATGAATGATATCAAAATCATTTAAAGAATATTCTTGAATTGCTTTTTCAATTTTCGGTTGGATAAGAAAGTCATAAATGTTGTAATAAGTTTTTTCAAAAATACTTTTTGCAGCAAAGTAATGAGCTTCAGTTCTAATATTGTTTTCTAATGCACTAACTTTTTTGCTTCTAATATAGCTAGCGATTTTTTGATTTGGGAGTGGGAGGTTTAAACAAATATCTTCGGGAAATGTTTGTCCGTTCTTATGCATTGTAATAATTCGTGAATCATCCCCGAAAGCTAAATGCATTTTGTAAAAATCATAAGGAACACCGGCAAAATTAATTGGAGCGATGTGCAGAATTTTTAGCATTAAATATCTTTAAAAAAAGTATCTCTAAAAATTCCGCGTGCGCCAAAATTTTCCTTGAACCTTGCAAGTCCCCAATTTGGTTCCATGATAACGGTAAAAATTCCAAAATCTAAAAACTTAAATCCTTCAGTCTGGTATCTTTTCATAATCTCATAAAATAATAAGTTTACAGGACGGTATTCTTGGAAAACCTCATTGTGACTGATATAAAAAGCGAGGACAACATTTTTGTTTACTGAAAAATTGCAAACTCCGGCAATCATTTCGTTGTTTAAGAATGCGCCCCAAAGTCTAACTTTAGATGGGAATAAATTTTTAACCTTTTTCAATTCATCCAAAGTATGCGCGGGATTTACACCGTGCCGCAGCTTTAAATTCTTTTTTAATATTTCATAATATTCATCAAATCTTTCCGTCTCAACAATCTCAACTCCCTTTTTAAGAGCTTTCTTTGTTGCAGTTCGAGCTTCAGCGCGATAAGTATTTAGAAGTTGATCAGGTTTAAAATCTAATTGAACAACGCTTGAAACTTCCCTTTTTAGATATTGAAATCCATTTCTTACCAACGCAAAATCAAGATAGTTGGAATATTTTGTTTGATAGATCATTGGAGCCAAAGTTAGCTGGATACGATTAGCTTTTACAGATTTTGCATGATCAATCATAATATCAATTAGATCGTGAGCCTCGCGAAAATTAAGATCACTGTTGTAAACAAATCCACCGTAAGATGCACCGGGATGAGATGATAAAATTTTCTTACCGTCTCTCTCGATTAAAGCCGCTGTAAGTATTGAATGAAGTTTGCCATCTTTAGTTATAAAAATTGATTTGTCTTTAAATCTATCTTTAGCATGATAAGAGAGAAATTTTCGTTTGCTGAATAAAGTTCCATTATCAGATTCATCAACAAAACTGTCCCATTCTTCTGAGGTTATTTTTTTGTCATCGAATTGAAAATATTCTAACATAATTTTTCTATTTATAGTGAATATATTTTTATATATGAAAAATAAGGTTATGCTAATAGATATAAAACAAACAAACCCAGTTTCTTAAGAAACTGGGTTTGTAATAAAGATATTTGTGAGTTCTAAAACTTAAACTGCAGCGAGAATAAATTTGCATTCCCTAATCCTAAAGAAAATGGCAGGAATGCGTAATCAAACTTTAAGTTGCCCCACATCAACCCGATGCCTGCCGTAAAGCCGCGACTTTCATATCCGGTCTGATAGCCAGCACGCGCAGCAATTAATTTGTTGTACAAAACTTCTCCGCCAAAATTAAAATGTATGTCCTGAGTATTTAGATATTTCTGATATTCAATTCCTGCATTAATATCAAGATTAGTATCACTAATTTTTGTTGTGTAAGCTGTTCCCAATCTCAATTCACTTGGAAGTTTTGTTGCTTCATTTCTAAGCGCATTCATTGAGCCAATATTTTTTAAAACCGATGATGCAGTTAATCCTTTGAATGGAAGCAAATAATGAACGCCCAAATCTAAACCAAATCCAGATGCTTCATCATTCAACAAACCTTCATACAAATATTTTAAGCTGGCTCCAAAAGAAATTTCATCAGTAACAAAAAATCCTGTCGATAAACTTCCGAAGAAATAATTTACATCAAATTTTGAAATGGGTTCACCTGGGATCGTTCTATATTCAAGATTATTTACAGATGTAACATTAAACCCTAAGGCAAATGGAATATTCCATAATTCAGTTTTAACTCCAATTACTTCACTGCTCACATCCTGAATCCATTGATTGTGCATAAACAGAACTTCAGATTTATCAGTTAGCGCTAAGTTTGCTGGATTATAAAACAAACTTGTAAGATCATTTGAAAGAGCTGTTCCGGCATCGCCCATTGCTATGTTACGCGCACCAAATCCAAATTTTAAAAAGGATAATCCCGAACTTCCTGCAGATTGCGAAAATATTGTTACGGATGATATAACTATTATTAAAATGATTTTGTTCATATAATTCTATTTGTTTGGACGCTCATTTGTCGAATTACTTAATTTTTATTCATTAATGTTTAAAACAGTTTAACAATTAATCAATTTGACAATTAAAATATCGAAATTAAAAGTTAATATTTACACCAATTATATGTCTATCGCTTGAAGAATACTGCTCCATCATAAAAGCATAATCAACCGAAAGTATAAAATCACCAAAACTTTTTGAATAAGAAAATCCAAGTGATGGTTTGAATGCCGCTTCTATATTATTCAAATTGAATTGATCTACTCCACCGCGTAAAAATAATCCTTCATAAATATTATATTCAGCACCAAGTCTAATTATGTTCCTTCCGGCATTGCTGTTTTCAAATTCAATTGCTGTAAGAAGTTTTATTCCAGGATTATAATAACTTACACCAATTTTATTCATCACAGGAAACTTATCTGTAGTAGTTAATCCCTGCTGATCATAAATCGGACTTGAATCCCACTCGTATTTACTGTTAAGGTCGGAAATCATTAAAGAGACATTCCAATTATTGTTTATTTTATAGAGCGTACCTATATCTATACCTAATCCGCTTGAAGTTATTTTTTCATATAATTTATAGTAGTAAAATTTAACCGATATACCGATTGATAATTTTTCAGAGAATCTGTTTGCAACACTTAAGAAGAATTGGTTTTCCGAAGTTGAAAGTTCTCCAGTTGGCAAGCCGTTATTATCTCTGCCATCAATTCCACTAACACCTGAGTTAATAATTCCTGCACTGATACCTGCAGTACGACTTGGTTTTCTAGTAACAGAAGTATCTTTTGAAGAATAGAAATCAAATTTTTTGGTAAAGCTTAAAAAGTTTAGTGATCTATTTAGTGATAGAAAAGAATAGCCGGTTTGAAATGAACTATTTTCCTGAAATGGTGATAACGCCGGGTTGTAATAAGAAACTAAATTACCGTCAGTAACAGCAGACATTGCGTTTCCCATTCCGATTCCTCGGGCGCCAAATCCCATTCTGCTGAATGCGCCGGGTTTTGAGTTCACATCAATAAATTTTGGTTGTGCAAATAGGATTGATGATAATAAAATTAATATCACAAAGAAATAATTACGGTTGATTTTCATTGTATCACCATAATCTTTCCGTAAACAGCATCTTTATCAGCAACCTCTACGCGATAAAAGTAAACACCATTAGGCACATAATTGCCATTATCATCCCGCCCATCCCAAAATTCAGGTGGACCTTCTAGATCACGATTTCGAGTGGCATTTTGAATTACAGTTCTAACATAATTAAATCCAAAATCAAAAATGCGAATTGTTACACTGGCTTCTGAACCACCAGTGCTATATTTTATTTTCAACTCTTCTTGTCGTGGGTTAAATGGATTTGGATAACAATAAGTTTCATTATTTGCAGCAAGTGGTTTTGACGCAAAGAATATTTTCCAATTCCCTTCCCAAATTTTTCCTGCTGTTTCTTCTAATTTAATTAAACCATCTGCGGAACCAAGCCAAATATTATTTTGATATGAAACTGCACTGTAAAAAATATTTGTCTTCAGTAACACATTTGAAGTTTTATCAACGATTGAATTTGGAAGCAGCCAGATTGATCCATTATCTGAAGACCGAAAAACTCCGTTATCAGTTGGAACCATAACTTGAGAGTTTTTAAATCCAAAATTATGCGGACGTTCATCACTCAAAAATGTACTCCAGGTTACACCACCATTTGAAGAAGCACTTACACCATAAAACTCAGATTGATTTTCAGCCTTCCAGCTTGAAGCCCACACAGTATGATTAACTGAATTGTACCCAAGTGCAGTAATAAAATTTCCGCTAATTGGTTGTTGTTGATTCTGTGCATTAAACTTCGTCCAGCTAATCCCGCCGTCTGAAGATTTATTAATCCCGTTTGCCGTACCAACATAAATAGTATTATTGTTAGCAGTAACGACAGAAAAAACTCTGTGATTTAGATTTCCTTCCCCACAAAAATTTCCTGCAACAGGTGATAAACAAAAATTTAAAGTATCGCTGGGAGAAATTGAATCTAAGTTATCAGGCGGAAGTATAACACGTTTCCATGTCGTTCCGTTATCATTACTTTTTCTAAGTCCGCCTGCAAAAGTTGCTATCCATATTGTGCCTGGTGTAAATGCAATATCATAAGCAAGATTTTGAATTGCTACAGTAACTGGTAAAGCTCTTATTTGATTAATTCCATATTGCTCAACAGTATCTGTTTGCAGATCTAAAGGTTGAGGAATGCTTGTCCAACTGACTCCTAAATTAGATGTGAATTTTAATCCAGTTCCTTCAGGAAGAGTTTGTCCCCCCGTTACTTCTGTTGATTTAGCAGTTGCACACCAGAAAACTCCGTTGTTGTAACCAATGGCAGAAATATTATCAGTTCCAAAATCCGGTTGACCATAAAAGTTTGTCCAGTTAATACCATTATCGGTTGATAAGCTGATTCCTTTGCTCGTTCCAAGCCAGATTGTATCGCCAATGGCAATGATATCTGTAATTGTATTTGAAAGCGGATTAGCAAAATTTTCTTTATTGATTTTATTTTCATCTGATGCAAGATAATAATTATCCGGTGAGAATTGTGCGTACGTTTTAAGTGCAGTTAATATTATTAAAAATAAAAAGATTGAAATATTTTTCATTGTATAAGTAAAGAATGATTAATGATATTACTTAGTTTTCCACCGCGATCTTTGGCACGAAATTCCAATCTGTAATTACCCTTAGTATTTGAAGTAGATATCTGAATCAACAAAGAATAAATTCCGTCTGCAGATATTTGGTCACCGTGGTCAAAACTATTTCCATCATCAAACATAATGTTTTGAATATTACTCGATGATCCGTCAGGGCAATATACTGTAAAATATACTTTGTCAATGTCGGAAAGTCCGTTTTGATCAAATACTTTAATGGATGTTAGAATTACTGTTGTTGAAGTTACAACAGCGGCATCCGGATCAACAATATCATTTGATATAATAGGTGCAATATTATTCTGCCCATTGTTGAATCTGAATGTTCCTAATGCAACCTGTTTAATTTTATTTGATTTATCTAATACAAAATATTTTATTGTGAATATTCCATTAGGATAATTCTGACTTAATGGAAACTTAACAGAAAACTTTCCATCGTTGGAAGTTATGTCTCCATTATTTGCGCTGCCATTATCCAATAACTCCACGAGCGATGGATTTAATTTTTTACTATCTGCTGAATAAATATCACAATAAACATTCTGAATATTTGAGTATGAATTAAATTTAATAGCAATCGTAATTAGCGAATCCGTTACGTTAAACTTAATCGAATCGGATGGTGAAACTGAAGTAACTTGATAATCAGGACTAAAGTTCTCCACTACTTTATTAAATTCCTGTTCACATCCGAAAAAGAGAAAAAGAAAACTTATTAAGAAAAGCTTTAAAAGTTTGATATTCATATAGTTCAATATTTCTTAATAATTAAAATTCAACAAGGTAAAAATAAAAGTATATCATTACTGCTAATAAAGAATAATTGGAGCTGGTGAAAATGATATCACAAATATAAAGAA
>JAVHOU010000214.1:0-9357 GCA_036170275.1 Ignavibacteriaceae bacterium | reverse complement strand
GAAACTGCAAGAGTTGCGGGCTTAACGCGGCAAGCAGTTTATAAAATATTAAACGAACTTGAAATAGAATATCAATAATATGTTAATGAAAGTTTACTTTAAGTAAACTTCTGTTTACACTTCTTAACAATCTCACCAGTTTTCTGCCTCAAAACAACAATATTTTTACGGCACTCCAAATGTTTCTAATAAATAAACCACGAGTGTCATTTGGAAATAAAAATAAAAAAACAAGAACAGGAAACATCCACAAACGATCAAAGGGATTACTACAAACTTTGCCCAAACTGTGGAAATTTTTCACATATAAAAGAAAATCATATTCATTGCTCAGTTTGTGGTACAAAACTGATCGAAGAATGTCCAAAGTGTAAAACGAAAATTGAAAACCCAACTGCACAGTTTTGTGTTAAGTGCGGGGAGAAATTAATCCTTAATTAAATCAAAAGGAGTTATTATATGCGAAAGACATACTTTGTTTTTTTTAATACGGTTATAACAATTCTGCTTTCTTCTCTTGCTTTTAGTCAGACGACTATCTTTGAAGATAACTTCGATAATTATACTGCCGGTCAACAGTTGGCTTGCCAAAATCCAGTTAATTGGACTACCTGGACATTAGCCCCATGCAGTGCTGTTGAAGACGCTTATGTATCCAATGTTAATGCCTACTCCGGTGCAAATTCAGTTGTCATAGTTCCAAACAACGATCTAGTTCATTTACTTGGTGACGTTACAACCGGAAAATATAAGATTAGTTTTAGGGTGTACATTCCGTCAGGCAAAGTTGGGTACTTTAATACAATGTCTGGTTTTACGGGTGGTGCTTACCAATGGGCAATGTGGGTAGATTTTGATTCCGGCGGCGTTGGGCGACTTTCACCATTAAACCGACATTTCTCATTTGCTTATGATTCCTGGCAACTTGTTGAACTTGTAGTTGACCTTGACAACAATAATGCTGAGTTTTATTTTGATAGTACTTTGGTACCACCAATTTGGGGATGGACAATAATGGGAGCCGCTTTGAAATTAGCTGCTGTAGATTTCTGGGGACCGGCAGAATCTGAAATGTATGTAGATGACTTTAAGTTTGAATTATTGAGCCCAACAGCAGTTCTGCAGGAAGATAGTGGGATTCCGTCGAATTTTATCTTGAAACAAAATTATCCTAACCCATTCAATCCATTAACAACAATAGAATTTTCAATCCCAAAGGTTGAATTTATATCACTAAAAGTATATGATATACTTGGTAAAGAAGTATCAGTATTAGTAAATGAAGAAAGATCAACTGGAAATTACAAAGTTGTTTTTGATGGTATTGATTTACCAAGCGGTGTATATTATTATCATCTTCAGGCCGGAGCATTTAGTTCAACAAGAAAATTTGTATTACTAAAATAATAGTGGAATAAAACAAAGAAGGAATTTATTTTGCCAGCGGTTAAAGTAACAGTATTACGTAACGGCGAACCTGCGAGGGGGCATCGCGTTGTTATAGAAATTAGCGGACTTGGCGGTGGAATGAGTAATGCTGAATATACTGACTCATCAGATGTTGCAGAGTTCGATGTAGAAGATGGACAAGAAGGAGATGTCTTTGTGGATGGCTCAAATGAATCTCATTGGGGATCGTATAGTAATAATGATATAATAATAAATCTATAGAGTCTCTTAAAGAAAGAAAATATGTATAATCCATATCTTCTAAAAAACTAAAAATAGATTATGAAAAACAAAGTGTAGTAACTTTTACGAATTAAATCTAAATTTATATTTGTATTGATGTATACACTTTGTTGTTCTTCTTTATTTATCCTTTGCTCAAAATCTTTGCCAGCTAGGGAATGGCTTTATGTTGGCGCTGGAACTTATTTCCCAATCGATAAAATAATTGAAGCCCTTATAGGAATTAAATTATGGATAACGGAATAGAGGAATCTAGTAAGAATAAATATGAAGTTGTTGTTAGGCAAATGATAACAAGTGAAAATGAACTTACTAATCAAAGAATGCTTTGGATGGCAGCGTTTAATGGATTATTATTTGCTGCACTTGGCTTTGCCTGGGACAAACAGAACACTAAGTTTCTAGTAATGATCTTTTCTTCGCTTGGTATCGCCACATCATTACTAAATGGATTGGCACTTATATTCGCTGCACAAGCGCAGAGAAGACTTCTAAATTGGTGGAATAAAAATAAACCGAATAGATATTCAGGTCCTGGTGTTATGGGAACGGAACCCTTGGATAAAAATAAGTATTCTTTGTACTTCTCTCCCTGGATTATATTATCCTTTTTATTTGTTATGGGATGGTTTGCAATTTTTTTATTCATTTTGGAAATGATAAAATGGTAAAATTAAAAAAGTTTTGATAATAATGGATACTGCCAGGATTTTACGAGAAAATCTTAATGATATGATTGATAAGAAAAAAGTTTTGATGGGAAAACAAAAAGAGAACAAAAATTAGCGCGAAGCTAATCCTAAGAAACAGTGAACATAACAAGCAAAGTCTCCAATCTCTTTTCTATCGTTTCCTAATTCAATTCTCCAATCTGCATCTTCATTTGCTTTTATCATTTCGCGGCTGAGAATATTGCAAGCATCAATAAACGTATTGTGCGCTAGTGTTTTTAATTCATCATTAGTCATCTTTTCTTCGTTCAACATAAATTGCCAATCAGTTCTAATTCTAGCATATCGGATAGCAGTTTCAAACAAATCTTCTTTTAGTTTTTGATGTTTTGTAGAATTGATTTTCTCGAAAATGGATATGGATTTTTCAAATGTCATTTTAATACCAAATGTTTTTGGGGGAGTCAAATTGTTTTATTAATGATCAATTATAAAATAATTAAAACTCTACTCCTATCAGAGTCTTATTCATCAGATTGCTTCCCCGGTAAGATCGGGGCAAGCTGTCGAAGACTTCTCGCAATGACCTAGGAAGCTTTTTCCCTAACCGTAACCTTCTACAGTATTTTTATATTTACCTCAATACCAATACCTGGTTTTGTTGGGACATTTATCGTTCCATCTTTATTAACAACAAATTCTGGCTCAATAAAAATACAAAATAATATTTGTCTTTGGTTCAAGAATTATTACTTTTGTTTCCTAAAAGAAACATATTTTTCTAAAAAGAAACGGATATTTAGATGGTTATTTATAAAGTATTGGACAATCTTTTTTCTACGTGGTCTAATATTTCAGTATTACGTGCGTTAAAAAATTATTCTGTTGGTATATCAGGAAGAGAAGTTGCACGTCTATCTGATCTGACTCCGAAGAATTGCTTAATTACCTTAACTGCGCTTGAGCAACTTGGAGTTGTTTCAAGAATTAGAGGTGGAAGAGAACACTTGTTTTCACTTAACCGCAGTCATTTTCTTGTTAAGGAAATTATAACTCCTGTTTTAAATTCAGAAATAAAATTTGTAGAATCAATCTCTAAGGATATAAGCCGAGCATTAAAAATATACTCAATTAGTACTATTCTTTTTGGCAGCGTTGCACGTAATGAGGCAAGTATCGAAAGTGATTATGATATCTGTGTGGTTTATAAAGATGCCATTTCTAAAAAGCTAATCGAAGAAGTTATTTCTGGTTTGAGCTTATCTATGAAGAATAAGTACGGAGTTACTTTAGCTCCATTCTATATATCAAAACAAGAGTTTATTAAAAGAGCAAAAATTAATAAATCTCCTATACCAGATATTATTAAAGAAGGAAAACTTTTATCGGGTAAAAAAATTAAGGAAATATTAAATGGTTAAAAAAATTATGAGAAAGCCCGTTGAAAGGACAAAAAGTAAAAATTATAAGATCGTTGCTGATAATTTTTTTTCAGGCGCAGAGGTGGCTAAAGAGTATGAATACTGGAATGCTGCTGGTGTATTAATAATTCATTCAGCTATCGCCTATTCCGATGCAATCAGCATAAAATTTGGGGCTGTTAAGTGTCAGGGGGATGATCATAATCAGACAGTTACCCTGCTTAAAGAATTATTAGTTGATTCAGCAGAAAATAAAAAATCATTACTTCAGCTAGAAAAAATTATTGCTCATAAAAACTCTGTTTCGTATAGTGGAGATGTCTATGACTCTAAAGATATTGATCAACTCTGGAAATACCTTGAAAGATTTAAGCACTGGGCAGAAACTTTATTGAAAGATTAATGTCATTATTTTTCGCTTCACTCTTTCTGAAGATGTCATTTTTATTGAAGAAAGAAATGCCAATTCTTTATATGGACTTTTAATGATCGCTATGAGAAATAATTTAATTTTTATATACTGCTTTTTTAACCGTAACCTTTTCAAGCATCTTCATATTCACTTCTACACCAATACCTGGTTTTGTTGGGACATCCATTGTACCATCTTTATTAACAAGAAATTCGGGTTCAACAATATTTTTTTTACCCAGGCTGTCACGAACCATTTCGTGACAGAGAGTAGATCACTTTATCTCGATCCCAGCATAATTAGTATCAATAAATATAACTTATTGATCTCCCCTGGCATAATTACGCGCACTCGAATATTTATAATCTTCTGGTCCTTTTACCAATCCTGCTTCTACTGGATTACTGTGGATATAATGCAGTTTAGTCCAAAACATCTTTTCATTTCTAATAACTTCGTCATCAAATCTCTGCATCCAGAATTTTCTTTTATGTTTATTAAAGTCCTTTGCTGCTTCTCTAAATATTTCCATAAGATTTTTATCGGTTTTCTCAATTTCTTCCATTACATCCCAGGCTGAATACTTTTTTATATCTCTCATAATATCAGAGATTGTTCCATATCGCCTGTTCACTATTATTATCCAATGAAAATGTGAAGGCATAATTACATATGCAAGAATAATGAAATGATATTTTTTTTGATAGTGAAGAATATTCCTTATCAACAAATCACAATAGGTATCTTTTGTGAATACTCTTGTAAATCCAACAATGGTTGTTGTTACAAAGAAAATGCTTTCATCTGTTTAATTGAATCTTCCTCTTCTATCCATAACTATTCAGTCACGAAGTGGTTCGTGACTGCCCTGTATAAATTTTGTTTTTAACCGTAACCATCTCCAGCATTTTCATATTCACTTCAACACCAATACCCGGTTTTGTTGGAACATTCATTGTCCCATCTTTATTAACAAGAAATTCCGGTTCAACAATATCTTCTTTGTAATAACGCTTGCTCGCAGAAATATCTCCCGGTAAAGTAAAGTTTGGTAATGATGCGAGTGCAACATTTCCAGCGCGTCCAATTCCGCTTTCTAACATTCCTCCGCACCAAACAGGTATATTTTTAGATTGACAGTAATCGTGTATAAGTTTTGATTCTGTAAATCCGCCAACACGACCAGGTTTTATATTTATTACTCTACAGCTATCAAGTTCAATTGCAGCGCGAGTATCATCGAGCGAGTGAATACTTTCATCAAGACAAATTGGTGTTTTAAGATCTTTCTGAAGTTTTGAGTGATCATAAATATCTTCATAACCAAGCGGCTGCTCTATCAATAATAAATTGTAATCATCCATTTGCTTAAACAAATCTAAATGTTTTAATTCATAAGCAGAGTTCGCATCAACCTGAAATAGAATTTGTGGAAATTCTTTTCTTACTGCCTTAACAAATTGAATATCATTTCCGGGAGCAATTTTAATTTTAATTCTTTTATAACCTTCCACAAGATAACCTTCAATCTTTTTTATCAACTCCAGCACAGATGATTGAATACCAATGCTAACACCAACATCAATTTTATTTTTTGTTCCGCCCATCATTTTTGAAAGAGAAATATTTTTTGATTTAGCAAACAAATCCCATAATGCTGCTTCAAGTCCGGCTTTTGCCATCATATGCCCGCGTACTTTTTGATAAGAGGCAATTGCTTCATCAATACCGGAAATATCTTTGTCAAGAATTGAAGGAATTAAAAAATCCTGTAAAATGTGCCACGCTGTTGTAACTGTTTCGTAAGAGTAAAACGGAGTTCCTTCAGCAACACTTTCTCCCCATCCTGTAAAGCCCTCGCCATCAACACGAACAATAATATGTTCTTCATCATATTCAGTTCCCATTGATGTTGTGAACGGAGAAACTAATTCCATTTTGATGTGGCGAAGTTCGATCTTTTCTATTTTCATAAATATTTTCTTAAGTTTAATTTGTTACAATGAGTTTGTCGAAGTGTGATTGTAATATATAAATTAATCGTCATCCTTCGACTTCGATCATGATGACAATAGGTTATTAAATTTTCTAATAGTTCTATTTCATTTCTTCTATAGCTTGATGATAAATTACTCCACGTTCTTTCAAACCCTTTAATATAAAATCAACACACTCGAGTTTTTGTCCAATATATTCAGGCGGACATATTCCTTTTCGATCAAACAAGCCCTTAGCTAATAATCTTAATACAGTTGTTGCAGTATAGCCTGTTGTTCTTGCCATAGAATGAGTGTTTGTTTTTTCATCGTGTCGATCCAATAAATTGTAAGTGTAACGAATTTTCTTTTTATCTTTTTCGCCTTCAATAATAATACGCAACACAGTAAATTCTTCATCCCCTTCTTTTAATTCCCACATTGGAAATAAAAGTCCTGATGTAAAATCAATGGGTTTAATTTTAATCCCATTTACTTCAACTTCTTCCTTACTAAAAAATCCAGACTCACGAAGCACTTGCATTTTTTCTATATGACCAGGATAACGAAGAGTTTTTTCTTTCATGTTAGGAGCGGTTAAAGTATCAGCGAGTGTTCTTAAACCATCGCTGTTAAAAGCTTCGAGTGTACCAACTTCAGGAAAGTTTATAAATTCAGGGTCAGAAAGAGCGGGACGAATAACGAGTTTTCCGTTTTGAATATATCTTGCAGGACGGGTGTATTCTTCAATCACATCAATTGGAGAAAATCCCGCTTTGTATTCGTACGGATATTCACGCACAACCGGCAAACCGCCAACATAGATTAATATAGTTTCAGTTTTATCTAAAATTTTATCAACATTACCAATTAAGATATTGCTCATTCCCGGCGCAACACCACAATCAACAACTGCGGTTACATTATTTTGTTTTGCAAGCTCATCAAGCTCAAAAGGATTTTCAGGAAAGAAAGCGATATCGACTACATTTTTTTTTGCTTTGATGATTTCTTTAAGAGTATTAAATCCCATAAAACCGGGAACGGCATTCAATACAAGATCAAAATCTTTAAGCAAGGATCTTAATTGATCAGGATCTGAAATGTCTTTCTCAATTTTTTTTATTGGCAGATTTGAAGGAATTCTATCAAGATTTTTTTTGTTGATATCGACAACAGTTACATCAAATGATTTATCATTTGCCAAATCAATTGCCATCGGGCGACCGACAAGACCGGAACCTAAAACAAGTACATTCATTTTATTCTCCAAATATTTTGTTTTTTTTACAACAATTTTTGTTGTGTTATTTAAATAGATGAAGAAATTTTATAATCCGCTAAATCGATTCATAAAATTGACTGAATGTTTACTAATATTTTGTTTTAAACAATTCATACTATTTACAGATTGCTTCGTCTCAATTTAATCGGGACTCGCAATGACTATTTAAGATTAATATATAACTCTAAGTATCGGAAAATTTTCACCTTTTTTTAGAAGATGTTCAAATTGTTTATATGTCACTAATCCAAGTCCTGATTTAGGTTCGAAAGCAATTACTATCATATTATTTCTTAACTGGTTCACTGGAATGAAAATGTAATCGGATTCACACAAATCATTTTTAATTGTTTTTACATCAACAATTGGATTAACGATTATATCTCTTTCAAAATCCATTGAATCAATACCACTCACATAATATTCTTCAATCTTATCATCATCAGATTTTTTATAATCAGAATAATTAAGTGAATGTCTGTCAGCCCAATCAACTATTTCTTTTAAACTTTTGGGAATTAAATATCCTTTAGGTCTTTCAACATCAAAGATAGATTTTACAATTGGTCTATAATCATTCACTGTAATTACGGTGTCTGTATTCGAATAATATGAAAGCAAAGGAAGTTCAAGTTTACTTCCATCAGCAAAATGGTCTAACTGAATTGCAACTTTATTTGATACTTCATTATTAATTAATTTTTCTCTTCCATCGGCAACAAGTTTTTTAATTTCATCTTTATGATTATAAGCAAACTCGAGCAAGCCGCGCATTCCAGTCATTTGTCCTTCAGCACGATGTTTAATGTTATCTACAAAAACGTCTTTGCCGTTTAAACCTTCCTGAATAAATGAAAAAGTATTTTGTATTCCAAGACTTTGTCTTCCATCGTTTATATCAAAAGTACTGTGTCTTATATAATCAATTTCTGGTGGACCACCAGGACTGTATTCGCAATAAGAAAATTTTCTTTCGTTTAAATATTTTTTTATAAAAGGCAGATATTCTTTTTTCTGCACCGTTCTGATAGCATCTGAAACATTAATATTTGTTGTCGTTCCAATTTCTTCATCATCGTTATGTCTATAACCATAATTTTTATAAGTCTCGCCGTAAGGAGCATACTCGTGCACATCCATTGTCGCTTCAAAAAGATATTTGTTGAATAAATTGTGAAGCCCAATTGTTTCAGGTTCCGTAAGAATTAAATGATTACGGTTCAGATCCATTCCATTTCCGTTTCGTCTCTGATTCTTTTCAGAACCATCAGGATTCATTTGCGGAACTAATACAAAATCAATTTTATCAAACAAGTATTGATTTTCTGGTTTCAAAAGTTCATTTATTAAAAGTAATGCACCTTCCTTTCCGGATTGTTCATTACCATGCTGCTGTGCAAAGATTAAAATTTTTATTTTTGATTGATCTTTTCCAAAACCATCTTTAGAAAAATAAATTGCAAACAATTCTCTGCCTTCAACAGATTTAGTAAGCACTTCACTTTTAATCAAATCGGATTTTTCATCAACTTCTCTAATAAATTGAGTAAGCTCCGTGTGAGATGTTATTTTTGTATAATTTGATTTCTGCAATGGTGTCAAATAATCTTGGGATAATAGATTCACCGAAACAAAAAGGAGAAGCAAAAAAATATTTTTAATCATTTTAATAATACCATTGATTTTGTTTCAGAATAGTTTGGTGCTGATAATTTATAAAAGTAAATCCCGCTTGAAAGATTAGAGCCATTGAACTCAACTTCATAAAAACCAGGATTTATTTCTTCATTAAAAAGAGTTGCTATTTTACTTCCAAGTATGTCGTAAACGATAAGAGATGTTAATCTGACTCGTCCTAAAAAAAGTTGACAAAATTAATAATAATTGTTTCTTTCTTTTT
>JAVHOU010000213.1:0-9540 GCA_036170275.1 Ignavibacteriaceae bacterium | reverse complement strand
GAAAGCGGGAATCTATTTCATATTCACTGGATTCCCGTTTCCACGGGAATGACATTTTGAATTTTTCAGAAGTCTCTATAAATAAAATCATTCTTAATTTGTGTTATGAAGTTTTTTAAAAAATATTTTTCAAAGCTATTCCTTACTCTTATTCTTTCATCAGTATCATTCATTAGTTGCGATGATACTTTGACTGTACAAGATGTTGATAATAAAATTATACCAGATAAGAATGTAAGTTTTTCTCAACACATTTATCCTGTTCTTCAAGTTAAGTGTGCATTTTCTGGATGTCACGCAAGTCCTAATCCTGAAAGTGGATTGGATCTAACAACCTGGGCTAATGTTACTGCTGATCCAAATGTAGTTTTTCCTGGAGAGCCTGATTTAAGCAGGTTAGTTTGGGCAATTGAAGGAAATAAGCCACCTATACAACCAATGCCTCCCGTCGGCTATAGCAGACCTGTTACTGCTAATCAATTAAAAGGGATACGAACCTGGATTGATGAAGGAGCTTTAAATAATTAAAAATGTGATTAGATCCACTTCATTTGTTTGTACCAATCACAAGTTCTTTTTATTCCATCCTCGATAGAAATTTTTTGTCTGTAACCTAAATCCCGAATAGCTTTAGATGTGTCACAAGTCCAGTATCGTTGAGTAATGTCCTTAGCTTTTTCTATGTTTAAAGTTGCTGGTCGATTACTAAAGATCGCCACGAATTGAGCATTCGATGCGATGGTGTAAACCAAAAAATGCGGCACTTTGAAAATGATGGGTTTTTTATTAAGGACTTTTGCAGTTATAGAATTGATTTCCTGCCACGTATAAAACTTTTCTGATCCAATAAAATATATTTCTCCAATAGCTTTTTCACTCATAGCTGCTAAGTAAAATCCTTCAGCTAAATCAACAGCGTGAATTAAACTTAACTCTTTTTTATTAAATCCAATCGTAGTAGTAAGCCCTCTACTAAATGTTTTAAAGTAGATCAAAATTTCAGTGTCTCTTTCGCCATAAACTGCTGGCGCTCTGCAGATGGTAATTGGCAATTTATCTTTATATGATAAAGCTAATTTTTCTTCTTCTAACTTACTTCTACCGTAAGTAGTGATTGGATTATACCCAGAGTTTTCATCAACAGGTTTATCCTTTAGCGATGGACCAGAAACGGTTTGGCTGCTAACAACCAAAAATCTTTTAATTGAAGAAGGATTTTCGATGGCTACTTCCAAAAGATTCCGTGTCGTTTCAACATTACCCCTAAAGTAACCTTCTTTGGTTTTTGATTTTACAACTCCGGCAACATGGAAAATATAATTGGCATCTTTAAATACTTTTCTTAATCCATCTTTATCAAATAATCCACAATCAAAAATTTCTAAATCTTTGCCGTTTAACCATCTTAGGTTACTGGATTTTCTAACTATACATCTTACTTTAAATCCCTTTTCTAAAAGATTATCTACAAGATGACTTCCGACAAAACCATTTGCACCTGTAACTACTGCTATTTCTTGAGTTTGCATAATTATGTTTATTTGTTTTTAAGGCTATTAAGTGATAAATTTTGTCGGCAATTTAATAAAAAGTCTAATCATTATTGTTAATACAAATTAGTTCAGGAGGAATTTTTGGATATTTTTAAGAAGTGTTACGAGTTTACACGTGCGGATGACATTAAAGCCTTAGGCGTGTATCCTTACTTTAGACCAATTGAAGAAAATGAGGGACCAGTAGTTAAGATAGAGGGCAAAAGAAAAATTATGGCTGGTTCTAATAATTATCTCGGATTGACCGGTCATCCGCACGTTAAAGAAGCTGCGATCAAAGCAATTGAGAAATACGGAACTGGTTGCTCGGGCTCCAGATATTTGACAGGTACTTTAGATATACACATCGAGTTAGAAAGCAGATTAGCAAAGTTTTTTAAGAAGGAAGCAGTCTTACTTTTCAGTACCGGTTATCAAACAGCCCAAGGAGTTATCCCCACATTAGTTCAAAGAAATGATTTTGTAATTTCCGATAAAGATAATCATGCCTGCATAGTTGCCGGCACTTTGATGACTAAAGGCGCAATGGGTGGTTTAGTAAGATATAAACACAATGATATGGATGATCTTGAAAAAACTCTTGCAAAACTTCCTGAAGATTCCGGTAAATTAATTGTTACCGATGGCGTATTTAGCACTGGTGGAGAAATTGTAGACCTGCCAGATTTGGTAAGCATTGCAAAGAAGTTTGGAGCAAAAGTAATGGTGGATGATGCTCACGCTGTTGGTGTTATTGGTAAAGGCGGAAGAGGTACTGCAAGTGAATTTAATTTAGAAAGTGAAGTTGATCTGACAATGGGAACATTTAGCAAAACTTTTGCATCACTCGGTGGATTTGTTGCCGGATCTGAAAGAGTTATAAATTTCTTAAAACATTTTTCTTCAGCTTTAATATTCAGTGCTTCCCCAACTCCTGCCTCAGTTGCATCAGCGCTTGCTGCACTTGATGTTTTAGAAGCTGAACCCGAACGTGTAGCCAAACTAATAGACAATTCAAGCTATATGCGAAAGAATCTTATTGCAAAAGGATTTAATGTAATTGATGGAAGGACAGCAATCGTTCCTGTTATTGTGGGAGATGATCCTTTAGCTTTTCAAATGTGGAAGTTACTCTATGATAATGGAGTATTTGTTAATGTATTTATTTCACCGGGCGTACCTGCCGGAAGACAAATGATGCGTACAAGTTATATGGCTACTCATGAAAAAGAACATCTTGACGAAATTCTTTCAGTTTTCGAAAAAGCTGGAAAGCAAATTGGACTTATTTAGGATCTAATTTTATTTTCAAAAAGCATACTCTGTTGGGTATGCTTTTTTTATATAGGTTTTATATGAAAAATATTATAATTAAAAAAGTAGAAACAAAATCAGACCTAAATACTTTTATTAAATGCCAATGGAATTTTTATAAGAATGATCCATATTGGGTACCGCCACTAATAATGGAAAGAAAAAATTTATTAGATAAAAATAAAAATCCTTTCTTTAAATCTGCAGAAGCAGATTATTTCCTTGCTATAAAAGATGGTGAAATTGTAGGAAGAATTGCAGCCATCAAAAATGATATTCACCTTAAATACCATAATGATGGCGCTGGTTTTTTTGGATTTTTCGAGTGCATAAACAATCAGGAAGTTGCTAATACTTTGTTCGATACCGCTAAAAACTGGTTAGGCGAAAAAGGTTTAACAATAATGCGTGGACCTGCTAATCCATCGAGCAATGATGAATACGCAATGCTTTATTCCGGTTTCGATGATTCGCCAAGATTGATGATGACTTACAATCCGAAATATTATAACGATCTTTGTGAAAATTACGGAATGAAAAAGGCTAAAGATTTATTAGCGTACAAACTTGAAAATCACAAAGTAATGTCTTCCGATAAATTAAAACGAGTTCAGCAAATTGCACGCGAAAGGTACAGACTAAAAATCACGCAGCTTGATATGAAAAATTTTAAGAAGGAGCTGGAAAAAGTTAAAATTGTTTACAACAAAGCCTGGGCTCCTAATTGGGGTTTCGTTCCACTTAGTGATTCGCAAATTGATGCGATGGCAAAAGATTTAAAACCTTTAGTTGAACCTTCTTTAGTGCTGTTTGGTGAAATTGATAATCAATTGGTTGGATTTGCTTTGGTAATGTTAGATTACAATAAGATATTTAAAGAGATGAACGGACGTTTGCTGCCTTTTAATTTCATAAAACTTTATACAAAAAAGAAAACTATCACTTGGGCAAGAATTATTACATTGGGTATAATTCCTGAACATCACAAAAAAGGTTTGGATGCAGTATTTTATTGGGAGATTGTAAACCGTGCACACGCTGTCGGGATTAATTTGGGTGAAGCAAGCTGGATACTGGAAGATAATGCGATGATGAATCGTGGTGCCGAAGTAATGGGCGGCGATCTATATAAAACTTATAGAATTTGGGAGAAAAATATTTAAGTAAACTTCCATAAAAACTTTTCTGAGGAATAAATGCGTATTCTCGCTTTCATTTTGCTCGAGTGCAAATTTATTTTTGCACAATACAATTAAACAAAATAAAATTTTATCAAAACAACTTAAGAAAGAAGTTTTTACTCACTTCACACAAACTCAGAATACAAAATTAAATCCAGAATAATCTACTGAAGCAATTCATCATATTTAGCTGAGTGAGGGGAATCAATTTTCTTTAATTTTTCAAAAACAGTAATATCAGGATAATCTTTTAATACCTGGATTAGCTCACCATATTTTGCATCAAAGAATTGACGAATCAAAACACTGGTAATATCCATTTTACTTTTCATATCTGTAAGAACATTTACAAGATGTGAAATTTTATCCTGCCCTGATTTTTTATTCACCTGGTATTCATCAACACCATAATGATATTGGAAAAATGCTTCACGAAAAGGACGAAATTTATCATTTAATAAATCTTCACACAGTCCCCATCTACTGTAGCTGGCACTCGAACGTTCCCAACCATTTTTATTTGTGCTATTGGCACCAAGATTAACGATATCGTAAGCCTTTTTGTAATACGGAGTGCCGCCAAGTTCAGCCCACGTATCCCAATCAAAACCGATTATTACATTTGCATAGAAATCCAAAAAACTTGTAATGGGATCAAAGGTTGATTGATTTGCATAGAGAGCCTGATTTTTTACATAACGAAAACTCCAGGTTGGATCATTAATTGTTAACATCGGCGATTGTCTTGTGGATTTAAATATAGGACGCGTTGAAACTACAACTACCTGTGCAGAATAATCATTATCACCTGAAGAAGTTGTAAAAAATATATTTAACGAACAGTCAATTTTCTGACCGTCCCAGGCTTCTCCAGTAAACTGAGTTGTGTTCATATATGCTTCAACAACACTTGCAAAATCTATTAGAAGATCCCGGTTATTTACTGGCAGACCTTCATAGTTTACAATAACTTTGCAATTAAGTTCTTGTGCTAAAGAAATATTTGTGTAAATGATAAATAAGAATATAAAATACTTCATTAGTGTAACCTGGAAAAATTTTTGTTGATTTAATATAAGAATTTAGATATACTCGAACAATAAATTACCAAATATTATGAAACTTCTTTATACAATTATAATAATTTGCATCTTAACAATAAGTGCATATTCTCAGTACAATCCGGGGGCTAAACAAATCTCACTTTCCAATTCTGATGTTGCATTAAGTAACGACGTGTTTAGCTTATTTAATAATCCTGCCGGATTATCCCAAATGAATTGGAGAGAAGTTGGTGTGTATTATTCCCCCGCTCCTTTTGGATTATCAGAATTAGCAAATGGTTACGTAGCTTATCACGAACCAACATCCATTGGTTCCTTTGCCATCGGAGGAATGAGTTATGGATTTGATCTTTACCATGAAGCAAAATTTGCACTTGGTTATTCCTACAATTATCAGAATAAATTTTTTGCGGGCGTTGCCGTCAACTATCAAACTGTTTCGATTAAAAATTATGGAAATGACGGAGCATTCTTTTTTAACATTGGTGGATTAGTTTACATTAACAATAATTTTAGATTGGGTTTTGCGTTTCAGAATATTAATCGAGCAACCTTTGGTAAAGATGATGATCAAATTCCTGTTGTTATTAACACTGGTTTATCTTATGACATTGATAATGATCTTACATTAAATTTTGCAGTTGAAAAAGATATTAAATATAAAGCATCACTTCAGTTTGGTATTAATTATGATATTATAGAACATCTTTCTTTACGCACAGGTTTTTCAAATGAGCCATCAAAGTATAGTGCAGGTATTGGAATCAACTATTCTATTTTTAGTCTTGATTACGCAGTGTTTACACATAATGATTTAGGTTTAACTCATCAGGCTGGAGTTATAATTAGTTTTGGCAGAGATGAAAATCGAAACGCGACAATAAGAAAATATCTGGGGCTGGAATAATTTGAAACTATTATTTTCTCTACTCTTGCTAATAGTTTTTTCAACTTTTCAAATCTTTGCTCAATTAGACAGCACATCAAATATCACTGAAGATGCTCTCGATAATATTTTGATTGAACCTGATGAAGAAACTGAGAACAATGAACTTGTAGATATTTTTGAAGATCTGATTCGCAATCCGATTGATATAAACACGGCTGATATATTTGAATTATCAAAACTACCAAATATGGATCAGCAATCTGCGGAAAGGATTATCGAGCATCGCAATAAATTTGGTTACTTCTTTTCACCCACTGAACTTTATTCGATCCGTGAATTAGATCAGCAAATGATTTTAAGTATTCTACCTTTCATAAAAACATCTAGACCAAAAGAAGAAGTTGGACAATACCAGGAAGCTGGCAGCAATTCAGAATCATTTCTGACTAAATCAAAAATTAATTTACGCAGCAGAATTAGTAATGATATTCAAAACAGAGATGGCTTTACAAGCGGTAAGTATGTGGGATCAAAATTAAAATCTTACAATAGACTATTATATAACTATGATAAAAATTATCAGGCAGGGATATTAACTGAAAAGGACCCGGGTGAATTATCATATACAGATTTTACTTCATTCCACCTTCAAATAAAAGATGTTGGTTTATTAAAAACTTTTATTGCCGGAGATTATTTCTTGGAATTTGGACAAGGACTTGCATTATGGAGTCCGTTTGGATTTTCAAAAGGTGCTGATGCAATTTTTCCGGTAAAGAAGACAGCACGTTACCTTCGTCCATACACAAGTGCGGCTGAGTATAGATTTTTCAGAGGTGCGGCAGCAAGTTTATCGATCGATGATTTCATATTAACGGCTTTCTATTCCAACAATACTTTTGATGCTACAATTGATTCGCTTTCAGGTGAAATTACTTCAGTTGGGCAAACAGGTTTTCATCGATTTGCAAGTGAACTCAATAAAAAAGGCGCTGCGCAATCAAAACTTATTGGCGGTGTTTTGGATTATAAATTCCTAAGCAACATGAATGCTGGTGTAATTTATTATAATGCTTCTTATAATAAAAATTTTGAATCATCATCAATTTATGATTTAAGCGGTGATAATTTTAATTATGTATCAACTTATTATGATTTTAATTTTTCTAAAATAAATTTGTTTGGTGAAGTAAGCTATGATGGAACTTCTGTTGCTTCGATAAATGGAATTAAGTTTTCTGCAAACAGGGATTTTATTTTCACATCTACAATAGGAAGTTACCCACGCAATTATAATAATTTATATGGATTTGGATTTAGTGAGCGTTCAGGACAGATCAAAAATGAAGTCGGATTATATTCAGGTTTCAAATGGAAATTTCCATTCGGCATTATTAATTTTTACTACGATATTTTCAAATTTCCGTACCGTACAAATGAAAACTCACTATCGAGTGAAGGCGATGAATTTCTGTTCGATTTAATATCGAAACCATTTATAAAATTTGAAGCAAGATTTCGTTACAAGTACGAGAACAAAGAAATAACCGAAATAGTAAATTTTAATGAAAATATTATAAGAAGATTGAAACAGATTGTACGTGCAGAATTTGTTTATGATCTATCTAAAGTTTTAAGATTAAAATCCAGATTTGAATACAATCATTTTTTTATTAAAGATGCAGAAATTAAAGAAAACGGATTTTTAATATTTCAAGATATAAGATACTCTGCCAATAAAAATTTAAATTTAAACGGAAGAGTAATTTTCTTCCAAACAGATTCTTTTAGTTCTGCTATCTATGAATTTGAAAATGATTTATTTGGTGTGATGCCGAACTTGGCAATTTATGGTAAAGGAATAAGATGGTATTTGATTGCAAAATATAAGCTATTACAATTTTTATCAATCTCTGCAAAATATTCCGAAACATATAAACCAGAAGTAACTACTATTAGTTCGGGTGATAATGAGATAATCGGGAATGTTGATAATCGATTTAGTTTACAAATCGATTTGAGTTTTTAAGATTCTTAAACACAATAAAATTAAAAAGTCATTTCGACCGAAGGGAGAAATCTATAACCAATAATTTATAAGATTTCTTAGTCGAAGACTCCTTCGAAATGACTATCAAAATCTAAATAAAATTATTCATACCTCAATGCTTCAATCGGATCAAGATTAGCAGCTTTGTAAGCAGGATAAGTTCCAAAGATTACACCAACAGCAACGCATAACGTTAGTCCAATAAATACCCACTCCCAGGGTATGGCTGATTGTGCATTAAGTAAACCTCCCGCAAAATTTCCGATACCAACTCCTATTAGTATTCCTATAAAGCCACCAACCATACATAAAATTATAGCCTCAAAAAGAAATTGCATTAGTATCCAGGTTTTTTTAGCGCCAAGTGCTTTTCTAATTCCAATTTCCCTGGTTCGCTCTGTTACTGAAACAAGCATGATATTCATTATACCAACACCTGCTGCGACAAGTGCGATAAGTGAAATAGCTAAAGCAATTATTTTTATCGGATCAGTAATTTTACTAATCTCACTGATCATGGATTCATTTCCAAAAATATAAAAATCATTAGGTTCACCGGCAGAAACTTTTCTGATTTTTCTCATATATCCCGTAGCGGTTTCAATCATTTCATCATAGTCATCGGTGCCTTGAGTCATCACTGTTATATTTACAGATCGCCCGTACTTGCCATACATTGATTGCCATGTTGTAATTGGTACTAAAACTATATTATCACGACTTTGACCAAAGAGCGACGCTTGTTTTTCTACTACTCCAATCACCCTCAGAGGTTTTCCATCAACACGTATAGTTTGACCAATCGGATCAATGTTCGGGAAAAGTTTTTCAATAATTGGTTGAAATATCAAACATACATCTGCAGAGTAATTAACATCATCTTCGCGTAAATCTCTTCCCTCTTCAACGTTCCAATCATTAGTCCTCACTGCATCAGTTGAAACACCTGCAACCTGTATATTTGGATTAGTTTCTTTATTACCAAACTTTGCAACTTTTCCGAATTGCCACTGCTCGACACCAACATATTTTGCTTGCGGAAGCATTTCTTTTAATCGATTAGCTTCTTCAATTGTTAAATCTTTTCTATTACGATCTTCTCTGTGAGGTCCACCAAAGACGAGATCATTTTTTTGAATCTGAAAAGTATTTTTACTTAAGCTTGACAATCCTTCGTTAATACTATTTTGCAGCATTGTAAGTATTGTCATAATCACAATGATAGAAAAAATCCCTACCACAACTCCCAGAATTGTTAAAGCAGTCCTTAATCTATTGCTCTTCAATGATTGAAGAGAGATTGCAAGTATTTGATTTACTTTCATATTTCAAAACCTAAATATTAAAACTTAAAATTTCCACAACTTATTTTTATTTCTCGTAGCTCAGAATTCATTCTGAATGTGATGTATTGAGATATTATTTCATCACCTCAACAAAATAGAAACAGACTGAAGTCTGTTCTACGACAAAATCATTCATACCTCAATGCATCAACCGGATCCATTTT
>JAVHOU010000212.1:0-1854 GCA_036170275.1 Ignavibacteriaceae bacterium | reverse complement strand
AACCACAAGGAACAGTTTGGGCTGAATCAGATTCAACTTCAACTGCATCTAAATGATGTGTTGAAATAAATTATTGAGAGTACGATGGAAACCAAAGAAATTATTAATGCCGAAGAAAATCAAACTTACAGAAACCAGGTTGCAACCGTTACTGACGAGGGAAAGCGAAAATGGATTTATCCGAAGAAACCATCGGGTAAATTTTATAATGCAAGAACTATTGTAAGTTTTTTACTGCTTGCGTTTTTGTTTATCGTTCCTTTTATAAAAATTAATGGTCATCAACTTCTTCTTTTTGATTTTTTAAATAGACATTTTATTCTTTTCGGTATTCCATTCGGTCCACACGATTTCCATCTCTTTGTTCTCGCAATGATTTCCATAATTGTTTTCATTATTCTTTTCACAGTTGTGTTCGGTAGAATATTTTGCGGCTGGGCTTGTCCTCAAACAATTTTTCTTGAAATGGTTTTTCGAAAGATTGAATACTGGATCGAAGGCGATGCAAGAGATCAGCGTAAACTTTATGCTAAGGAATGGAACGGTAAAAAACTTGTTAAAAAAGGACTGAAGAATATTATTTTTTTTATCCTTGCGTTTTTTATCGCGCATATCTTTTTGTCTTACATAATAAGTATGGATAAAGTTATTTCAATAATAACTCAACCACCTTCAGCGCACTTAAGCGGATTTATTGCAATCATTTCATTCTCATTAATTTTTTATTGGGTGTTTGCCTTTTTCCGCGAACAGGCTTGTACAATTGTTTGTCCTTACGGAAGATTACAGGGAGTTTTACTCGATCAGGATTCCATCGTTATTGCTTATGATCATAAACGAGGTGAACCACGCAGTAAAATCAAAAAAGGTGAAAATCAATCTAAGAATGGTGATTGTATCGATTGCCATTTGTGTGTTGATGTTTGTCCAACAGGAATTGATATTAGAAATGGGATTCAACTTGAATGCGTAAACTGCACTGCTTGTATTGATGCCTGTGATGAAGTGATGGGGAAAATAAATCGTCCGAAGAAATTAATTAAGTATGCATCACTAAACGGAATTGAAAATAAAACTAAGTTTAGAATTACACCAAGAATGATGTTGTATTCTGTTATCCTTGTTGTGCTTTTAGCAATACTTGGTTATTTGATGTCTATCAGAACAGAATATGCAGTTAATATTTTAAGAACACCGGGCATGCTTTTCCAGGAACAACCAAACGGAAAAGTAAGCAATGTTTATGATCTTAATATTGTTAACAAAACTTTTAATGAAACACCTGTACAAATAAAACTTGAACAGCCTGCGGATGGTGAACTAAAATTAGTTGGTAAAGATATTTTCCTTAAATCCCAACAAATTGTTGAAACAAAATTTTTGGTTTTGTTGGATAAAGAAAATTTAAAAAAGATGAACACTTCAATTGAGATTGGTGTTTACGATGGAAGTAAACTGATTAAAAAAGTTAAGACATCATTTTTAGGACCGGTGGAAATTAATGAACAAAAGTAAATTTAACTGGGGAACAGGGATTCTAATTTCAATAATCATATTTATGGTTATCACAATTAGCACCGTAGTATATTTAATGAACCAGGATGTTGATTTAGTTGCCAAAGACTATTACAACAAAGGTATCCATCATCAAGAACAAATTGATAGAGTAAATAGAACTAATTCAATGGATGAAGCTGTAAATATAATTCCTGAAAATGGTTTTATTAGATTAAGCTTTCCAAAATCTTACATACAAAAAAGTTTTAATGGAACAATTCAATTTTATCGTCCATCAGATACTAAAAAAGATTTTGCTCTTTCGATTTCAATTGATACAAGTGGCCAGCAAATAAT
>JAVHOU010000211.1:2150-9587 GCA_036170275.1 Ignavibacteriaceae bacterium | reverse complement strand
AAAGATTTCTCCCTCCGGTCGAAATGACACCGATTTGACTTCTGCAACACACTCTGTCGGCAGACAGGTCTTCGACTGAGAAATCTTTATAAAAATTGTGGATTTAGATTTCTCCCTATCGGTCGAAATGACAAACTTAAGTATATACGATATTCACTAGTGGGATAGGAATAACAGAACCGAATCATTAACTCAATGCGACAGCCACATATATCATTTCAATGCCTGTTTAACATCTTCAATTAAATCTTCAACGTCTTCTATTCCAACAGAGAAACGAACAAGTGATTCTGTTAACCCCATTTTATCTCTTTCTACTTTTGGAACAGAAGCGTGAGTCATAGAAGCGGGATGTGAAATTAAACTTTCAACTCCGCCAAGACTTTCTGCAAGAGTAAATATCTTAACATTGTTTAAAACTTTTTTTGCCTTTTCAAGAGTACCAAAATCAGCAGAAACCATTCCGCCAAATCCGCGCATCTGTTTTTTAGCAAGTTCATGTTGCGGATGATTTTTAAGTCCGGGATAAATTACTTTTTTTGCATAACCTGATTCATTCAAAAATTTTGCAAATGTATTTGCATTTTCTTCGTGTTGTTTCATTCTAACTGCAAGTGTTTTTGTAGATCGAAGTACAAGCCAGCAATCAAATGGTGATGGAACTCCACCTGCAGCGTTTTGTATGTAACGCAATCGTTCGTGAATTTTTTCATCACTTGTAATTAACATTCCGCCAATTATATCGCTATGCCCGTTTAAATATTTTGTTGTGCTGTGAAGAACAATATTAATTCCAAACATTAATGGATTCTGAAAATATGGACTCATAAATGTGTTATCGCAAATGGAAATTAAATTATTTTTTTTCGCAATCATCGCAACACCATTTAAATCTGTTAAGTTTAACATTGGATTGGTTGGCGTTTCAACATAAATCATTTTGGTATTTGGCTTAATTGCATTTTCAATATTCTTTAAATCTGTGCTGTCAACCCAAGTAAAATCTAATCCGTAATTTTTCATATTCAATTCATACAAACGATAAGTTCCGCCATAAATATTGTTTGAAATTACAATATGATCACCTGCTTTAACCAAACTCATCAAAGCGTGAGTTGCAGCAAGTCCGGAAGCAAAAGCAATTCCATACTTCCCTTTTTCAAGTGTGGCAATATTTTTCTCAAGTGCTTGCCGTGTAAAATTATGAGTACGTGCGTATTCAAAACCCGTGCTTTTGCCTAACTCGTATTGAGCATAAGTTGATGTTTGATAAATCGGAGTTATTACCGCTCCTGTTGTTGGATCAGGAATTTGTCCTGCATGAATCGCATCTGTTGAAAAGCCCATATTCATTTCCTTTTTATTTTAAGAATGTCATTGCGAACGAAGTGAAGCAATCTATTTATTTGGTAGATTGCTTCATCCCGATGAATCGGGATTCGCAATGACTTACTGTTGCAAATTTATTAAATCGTATCTAGTAATGATATCAGTGATAAGTCCAAAATCATTTACAAGAATTGCCGAATGTGTTTTTAAATATTTTTTCACTTCCACAATTTCGGTTTTTGCTTCAAGAATCGGAAGTGATTCTTCCATTAATTCTTTTACAGCTGAATTGTAGAGTAACGGATTCTCAACCAGCTTTGTAAGCAAGCGATTTTCTCTGATGCAACCGATAGATTGCCTTCCTTCCATAACCGGAATTTGTGAATAACCGGTTTTGCTTATCAGGTTGAGAACATCTTTAACAAAATCTGTTTCCTTAACCGAGATGATTTCCTCAAAACCTTTTTGCTTTTTGATATCTGAAAGATCGCGCAATGTCCGCAATTCAGGTTCAAGCATTCTGTTCTGTTTCAACCATTCTATGTTATGGACTTTTGAAAGATATCTTTCGCCGGTATCACAAACAATAAAAACTATCACATCATTTTCATCACATTCCTTAGCAACTTCCAGAGCAACGTGAACAATAGTCCCTGTGCTTCCACCGCAAAAAATTCCTTCTTCTTTTGTCAATCTGCGAGCTGCGGTAAATGATTCTTTATCGCTTATGTTATAAATTTTATCAATGTACTGGAAGTGAACATTAGCAGGCAAACAATCCTGCCCAATTCCTTCTACAAGATAGGGAGTACCTTTTATTAATTCACCTGTTTCTTTATAATGTTTGAAGATAGAACCGAGCGGATCAGCGGCAATAACTTTTATGTCTGGATTTTTCTCTTTCAGAAATCTTCCGGTTCCGCTTATTGTGCCGCCAGTGCCGATGCTGGAAATAAAATGAGTTATCTTTCCGTCAGTTTGTTCCCAAATCTCAGGTCCAGTTGTGCGATAGTGAATTTCAGGATTAGATGGATTAGAATATTGATAAGCAAAAAATGAATTTGGAATTTCTTTAGCCAATCGTTTTGCAACGTTAACATAGTACTCCGGATTATCCGGCTCCGCTGCTCTTGAAACAACAATAACTTCCGAACCAAGAGCTTTTAAATAATTTATTTTTTCTTCGCTCACTTTATCTGTAACAACAAAAACAGATTTGTAGCCTTTAACCGCGGCTGAAAGTGCAAGTCCAATTCCTGTATTGCCGCTTGTTGCTTCAATAATAGTTCCGCCAGGTTTTAACTCACCGCTTTTTTCTGCATCAACAATCATAGCATAACCAATGCGGTCTTTAACACTGCCTCCGGGATTTGCAGATTCTAATTTTGCAAATATCTGAGGTTTTAATCCTTTATTAATAATGTTAAGCTTAATTAACGGTGTATTGCCAATTTGCTCAAGTATATTGTTTTTGTATTTCAAACCTTATGCTCAATTTTAGAATTAGTTGCGGCAATTTTAAAGAATAGAATTGATTGATGAAAGAGAAATAATAAAGATGGTGATTGAGAGTACAATCAAATAGTGATGGCTATGCCATTGTTGAAGTGTAAAAGAATTTAGCAAGTTCAAAAATAGAGAGATAAAAAAGTTTCACAGTATTTTGTAGAAACGCCAGCTATTTTTAATTATATTTGAAAAGAAAGAATAAATAATTGAAAACACATCATAAAATAATAAACGGTGACAGCAGACAGTGACTGAATTAGTAGATAATTCGGTTCATCTTGTTATTACCTCTCCCCCATATTGGCAACTAAAGGATTACGGATCCGAGAATCAAATTGGCTTTAACGATTCTTATGAAGATTATATTAATAACTTAAATTTAGTTTGGAAAGAATGTTACAGAGTTCTGCATAACGGTTGTCGACTCTGTGTAAACATTGGCGACCAATTTGCACGTGCAGTTTATTACGGACGTTATAAAGTCATCCCAATCCGAGAAGAAATTATCAAATTCTGTGAGAATATTGGATTTGATTATATGGGTGCAATAATTTGGCAAAAAGTTACTACTATTAACAAAAAGATGGTTGGCAGAAAA
Source organism: Ignavibacteriaceae bacterium (assembly GCA_036170275.1). Taxonomy (GTDB): domain Bacteria; phylum Bacteroidota; class Ignavibacteria; order Ignavibacteriales; family Ignavibacteriaceae; genus IGN3. Next base: position 6,151 of record JAVHOU010000211.1, on the reverse strand, counting down.
TGAAAGAGAGTTTAGTTCAATGGACATTACTTAAGAACTTAGATTTTTTATCTAAGCAACTCGACTTTAAAATTGCTTCTAAAAGAGGACAAGAGATTACTACAGATTTCGGACGGATTGATTTTATTCTGGAAAACTACAAGAAAAATCTGTTAATAGTAGAATTAGAAACATTGCTTGACGAAAAAAATAAAAGGGAATATTGCTTTAATCAAGTTTTAAATTATAAAAATGTCAGTTATTCCACTAATACAGATTATTGCATTTTATATGCAAATGAAACAAACCAAAGAGCAAAATCTATTATCAGCGATTTCGGGAATGAGAATGAAATATTAATAAAAACATATTCAATTAATGATGTAAAGAAATTATATACTTCAACCGTTGAAAGGTTAAGTTTAAGCTTTGGTCTATCACTACCAAAACCAGCAAATTATACCATTTGTTTCTTGCGATGGTTAAATAAAATCCTCAAGCCATATAGAGATTTTGGGAAAAATAATTTAAATGAAAAAGATTTAGCTTATTATTTTACTTCTAAAAATACCACAAATTTTAGATGCTATTTGAGGCTTGCTTTAGATTTTGAAATGATTATTAAAGACAAGACTGGTTACTCAATTTCAAATGATGGATTAGAATATATTCAAAACTACAACCCTAATATTGATATCGCTTCAAACTTGTCATCTGTAGATTTAACGAACGAACAAAAGAAAATTTTATTAAGAGTAATAACAAACGGAAATTGGACTGCTCATAAAGTAAATATTTATTGGTTTTTAAGATTCTTAGAGATTACGAATGGCAATTGGATTCCAAATTTTAAAGTTTTTGAAAATCATAAACTTGACTTAGTTAATGGGCTTTTTAACGTTAATTATCGTTCACGCACTATGTATGAATTTTTAAATTTTGCTTGTAATTGGTGTATGGAATTGGGATTGGTTGACAGAATTAAATCAAGTACAAACTATGATCAGGTTTATTTAACACCACTAGGAATTGAAATAAATAATGTTTTCAGTTTAGATTTACAATTAAAGAAAAATAGATTAAACCTAAATTTTAAGTATTTGGGTTAATGAAAATAATAGTGATAATAAAAATATATGTTAGTTAAATTTCAAATTAACTGAATGAAAATTAGGGTATAAGGAAGAATATCTAATTAAAAAAAATTAATATGAATTATTTACAAATAGATGACTTTAATGGAAGTATAAATATTATCTGTAAAGATGATGGTTCTGGGGAACCCTTGATCTTTGAGAGTTTACAAGATGCAGAAACTACTTTAAAAGAAAATTGTCAGGACGGGATTATTGTACCATTAGCAGACTGTATTAACATATTGAAAAGAATTAATGATTTGTTTTCCTCAGGTATTCTGTTAATCGAAGAAGAGACAAATGAGTATGGAAAGAATTTTATTCAACTTAAAAAGGAATTAAAAGATCTGCTATAAATAAAGTAATTCAGTTAAGCCAGTTCCACCAACTGGGGTAGTCTATTTTTGTAGATATATATTCAAATAGGAGAGAACACATCGGACTGCAAATAATACCTGTAACGGCTAAAGCAAATTTCGGGAACTATTCTGCAACAGAAAGAATGAAAGCAAGCTTCAATGAATTCACTAAAAAATTCGGTGGAAAAGTTTTCATTGTTTTCAGCGTGGATGATAAAGTAAAAAATGAAGAAGTAATCGAACAAATTGCAAAGGAAATTACTAGATTGACTAAATTGGAAAAACTGCCTTAACCGTTAACCTTAAACTCTAAACGCTCTTAAAAACTCTTCTGCACTCATTCCTTTTATTTTCTTTCAAATAAAATTTTACAGTTTGAGATTGTATCTTAATTTTTTAAGTTACAACCAAGGAAATAGAAGAAACAAAAACTTATCAATTAGGATAAGAAAATGAAGAAATTAAACTTAAACATGTTTAGATAAGTTATGCACAATAACCAGCATCAAAAACAAAAAAGTGTAACAGTTTCTTTTCTTCAAAATTTCATTTTCACTATTTGCCAGCTGCCACACTACGTAAGTTGTATAACATACATCAAGCTAACCACAAACTGCCAGACTGAGTGCGTACGATGAAATTTTTAAACGAATACGACAAACCCACAAAGCAGCATTACAAAATACTTTTTATGAGTTGGGCTGGCTGGGTTTTTGATTTTTATGACTTAATCCTTTTTTCATTCCTACTCATTCCAATTGGACAGGAACTTCATCTATCAAATATCGGACTTTCATACGTCCTTGGTGCTTCGCTTGCGGCAACTGCCATTGGCGGAGTAATCTTCGGAATTCTTTCAGACCGTTTTGGAAGGAAGAGCGTACTGCAATGGACAATACTTACTTACAGCATCGGGACTTTTCTTTGTGGATTAGCTTCATCAATCGAAGTATTATTAATATTTAGAATCATCACCGGTCTTGGTGTCGGCGGAGAGTGGGCTACCGGACAGACGTATGTTGGTGAATCCTTTCCGCCAAAAGTACGGGGAAAATACGGCGCAGTAATGCAAACCGGGGCGCCATTCGGTATTTTGCTCGCATCATTGGTTGGTGGTTTCGTAACGCCGGAGATTGGATGGCGATCTTCTTTTTTTCTGTCCATACTCCCTGCCCTTCTTGTCATTTTTATCCGAAAGAGATTGCCTGAATCAGATATATGGCTTGAAAGAAAGAGGCTGATTCGTGAAGGCACACTCGAAACAATTGCAAGCGAAAAGAAAAGTAAATTCATTCAGTTGTTTTCTCCTGCGTATAGAAAAATGTTTTCCAAATCTTTAATACTAGCTACCTTCGATATGTCGGCTTACTGGTTCACTTATAGCTGGCTGCCCGGATATCTCAATCAGCAAAGACATTTTACTACTGCAAAGTCGGCAGTGTTGATGCTTATAACACAAGCAGGAGGATTGATTGGATATCTAACATTCGGTATTACAGCCGATAAGATCGGCAGAAGACCAGCATATTCAATCTATTCATTTATTATGGCGGTTGGACTTGTTATGATAACACTTATGTGGGATGTAATTGTTGTTTATCCTTCTCTTGTACTTATATTTATGTTTCTTGTTGGATTTGGAACTGGAATGTTCGGTGGATATGGTCCTCTGTTTTCTGAACTTTTCCCAACCTCAATCAGGAACACGGCAATGGGTTCAGCATTTAATTTGGCACGCGGTGTACAGTTCTTTACACCTATAATCATTGCACTGATTGCACAACAGTATGGACTTGGCGGCGGCATTTCACTTGCGGCATTGTTTGCATTACTCACCGGCGCTTGGATCTGGGTATTTCCTGAAACGAGAGGGAGAAAACTCGATACATAAAATTGAAATTAAATTTATTTATAAAGGGCAACTTTAAAATCTTACAGTGAAACCTTCAAGGTTTTTTATTTTGTTTTGTATCATAATATTTTAACATCACAATAAATGGTAAAGCTAAACCTTGAAGGTTTTTTGAGATGCCCTAAAGTTATTGGCAACTATTTTTGCTGTCAGTACTGTTTGCAGAATTCTAAACCGGTAACTTTACAATCTAAACCCTCTTATAAATTCTTCAACGCTCATTCGCTTTTTCCCTTCCTGCTGGATTTCAAGAATTCGTAAAGCATCTTTTCCACAGCCAATTATTAATTCTGTTTATGTTCGATGGAATTCTGAAAGTTTAATATTAGCCCTATTTAAATCTCTACTTCTCTTTATTCTTTCTCAAAAATATTTACTAATTTTGTATGAGGATAGGATAAATGAGAATTTATTTAGAAATAAAAAGAGAAAGAAAAAGATGAATACTCAAAGCATAGAAAAATCGATTAGTGATTATATCAAAACTTTAAATATTGAAGAGCAAAAGAAAATCCTGGAATTTGTCCGCAATCTTTCTCTTTCAAAGACTAAAGGAAGTAATGGCAAAGACCTTATCAGTTTTGCCTCGTCTATCAATAATGAAGATTTATCCCT
>JAVHOU010000211.1:0-2140 GCA_036170275.1 Ignavibacteriaceae bacterium | reverse complement strand
CTTATGCAAAAAGCAATTGATTTAGATTGCGAACAGGTAAATGATAATGAGTGGTAAATATTTATTAGATACGAATATAGTTATAGCTCTCTTTGCAAATGATGTTAATGTTGTTGAACATCTTCATAATTCAGAAAATATTTTTGTCCCAAGTATTGTACTTGGTGAATTATTTTATGGCGCTTTAAAATCCACCAATGTAAAATACAATATAGAGCGAATCAAAAACTTTGCTGATAATACCAGCATATTATCCTGTGATTCTGAAACCGCAAGATTTTATGGAACCATAAAAAATCAGTTAAAGTCAATTGGAAAACCGATTCCTGAAAACGATATTTGGATTGCTTCAATTGCTAAACAATATGAGCTTACACTTATAACCCGAGCTGATCATTTCAAATTTGTTGAAAATATTTCCATTGAAATGTGGTAAGCTTGTTTTTCAAGATTATATTCTAAACCCTCTCAGAAATTCTTCAACGCTCATTCGCTTCTTCCCTTCCTGCTGGATTTCAAGAATTCTTAAAGCATCTTTTCCACAGCCAATTATTAATTCTGTTTTCGTTTGATGAAATTCGAATGGTTTTAGATTAGCATCTTTAACAATCTCTGTTTTATAAATCTTAACGACTTTGTTGTTGTAATTAAAATATGCTGCGGGATGTGGTGATAATCCTCTTACAAGATTATGAATTTCTTCCGCAGACTTTTTCCAATCAATCAAACAAAGTTCTTTTGTAATTTTTGGTGCAGGAAAAGCGAGTGAATTATCCTGTTGTTTCAATTTATAATTTCCACTTTCAATTAGCTGCACAGTTTTTAGTGTTAGTTCCGCACCAAGTAAACTCATTCTATCATGAAGAGTTTCAAAATTATCATCATGATTTATCTTCACCTTTTCCTGTAGATAGATATTTCCAGTATCAACTTTTTCAGTAAGTTTAAATGTTGTTAAGCCTGTTTCAGTATCGCCATTTATCAAAGCCCACTGGATTGGCGCAGCACCCCGATACTTTGGGAGATATGAACCATGCAGATTAAATGATCCATACTTCGGAATATCAAAAATTTCCTTTGGTAAAATTCTAAATGCAACTACCACAAACAGATCAGGTTCAAACGTTTTCATTTGTTCAGCAAACTCAAAATTACCTTTTAACTTTTCCGGTTGATAAACAGGAATTTTATTCTCAATTGCAAATTGTTTAACTGCAGTAAAAGTAATTTTCTGTCCTCTTCCCCGTTCTTTATCTGGTGTAGTTACAACAGCAAGAATCTTATGATTATTTTCAATTAGGATTTTTAAAGAAGGGATTGAAAAGTCAGGAGTGCCCATAAAAACAATTTTCATCACTAACCTTTTGTGATATTACAAAATCTGGTAATCTGAAGAAGAACTTATCGGATATGATACTTCAACTTTTCGATTTTTAATTTTGTTAAGTGGTTTCTTCAAACGTTTTTTAGTTTCTTCATCAACCAGATCAGTAAATAATATTCCCTGCAGGTGATCATACTCATGCTGGATTACCCGAGCGAATAAATCATCAGCCTCAATTATCTGCTTATTTAAATCCAGATCTTGAAACTCGATAGTGATTTTTTTAGGACGAATAACATCTGCGCGCTGATCGGGAATACTTAAGCATCCTTCTTCGTAAACTGAAGTTTCTTCGGACTTAAAAATAATTTTTGGATTAATAAATGCAATCGGTTTTGTATCTTCATATTCTTCAACCATTGAGATATCAACAACAAAAATCTGTTTATTTGCGCCGACCTGATTTGCTGCAAGTCCAATTCCATTTGCATTGCGCATTGTCTCAAACATATCTGCAATAAGCTTAATAATTTTATTATCAACCTTAGAAACTTTGGCAGCTTTTTTTCTTAATATTTTATCACCACAGATCGTGATTGGCAATATTGGCATCTCTTTCCTTTTTCAATTCTAAATTCTTTACTGTGTAAAAATATAAAATGGGGAGCTAATTAGAAATACTTCAAACTTATTACATTTGGTGAAATTTAGATATGCTATTTGTCATTTCCACAAAAGTGAAAATCCATTTTTATATTTAATAACTCACCTTACGCAAATCGGTGAAACCTTCGAGGTTTGGCTAAAACTTTAGCT
>JAVHOU010000210.1:0-9635 GCA_036170275.1 Ignavibacteriaceae bacterium | reverse complement strand
ACGGTAGAATAAGTTTACGAGAGGAATTTTTAGATTAATAAATAAAACTTAAACAATATTTTCTACAAACCATTTGTGAAGAGGGTGCATTTCTTTAAATATTTTGAATGAAAAATCAACCGGATTTTTTTTAGTTAACTCAGTAAAGTTTTTGCTTTCATAGTAAATGTAAAGTCCACTGTGCAAAAGTAATTCGTTGTATTTGTAATCAGGATCAAATCCACGCGGAGTTTGCTTATATGTTTTTCCACCAAGTAGTAGTTTTTTGTTTTTTAAAAGCTTTGTAACAATATTATTGAGCTCTTTTCCCTTTGTTGGATCAGAAACAATCTCACGATATTTTTTTAACAGATCTTTTGAGAACACATACATTCCTGCACCAAGAAAAAAAAGTTTTAGTTCGATATGAAAATATAAACCTGAACATTCCATTTTCTTTCCACGCCCTTCCCAAAAGTATAAACCGAGATTTGTTTTAAACGGTGCTTTGTTCTTGCTAAATCTAACATCACGATACAAGCGAAAGATTGATTTATCAATTTTAGGAATAGCGACAATGTTTGGTGATAACACTGAAAGTTTTTCACCAAGATCAATTACAAACTGAACTGCAGGTTGAAGTAATTCAAAATCATATCTAACCCGGTTCTTTTCAAACCACTCTTTATTATTGTTTTTAGAAAGCGCAGTTAAAAATTTTCTTGTTGATTGTGGAAACTCAATTTCGTTTTTCATTATAAATTCTAAGCTGAAATAAATTTAACTATTAAATTATTTGTCTCACGAAATCTCCAACAGAAACTACGCCGGTTGATTTACAAACCAGATTCATTCCGAACAAAACTTTATTGTTTATTTTTCTGTATGTAGAAAGAGTTTTTAACGGCTCATCTAATCTTTCTGCAGTGTCTTGATTTGTTGTTGTAATTAAACATCTCGCGCAAGGTTTAACGGCTTTAAAATTTACATCACCAATGCTAAAATCTTTCAATCTATCTTCCACATAAGGGTTACCGCCGGTAAAAACAAAATTTGGACGAAAGCGATTAATTGGCAATGGTGTTTTCAATCTGGTATTTAAATCATCTAACGAAGATTGTCCGATTATTAAAAATGGATAAGCATCAGCAAAGCTTACAATATGTTCTTCATCGAGATACTTTTTCTTAACTATTCTTTTTTCACGCTCCGGCATATACACGAGAGAACAATTAATATTTAGTGCGTTAGAAAACCAATCATCTAAATCTTTACTTACCCGAACAGCCTTGCAAACATCATCCCAAATTGTAACTGTGGTTATTTCTCCTGAATCTGACTCAAATGGAATCACAGTGTTTAAATTATCGTTGGTATTCAAGACCCTAAAACCATATTTATCGAATGAAAGTTTTAACAAAGCCATTTGTGGAAATTCTCTTTGAGTAAGAAATCTTCCGACACTATCTACAAGCAAATATCGTCTATCATATTGCAAGCCGCGCTCTTTAACAACTGCGGAATCAACACTAATTCCGCCAAGGGATTTAATGGGATAAACAAATATGTGAGAAAGTTGTAGCATCAGAATTATTTTTTCTTTAGTGTGATTATAACAATTTCCGGAGTTGAGTTATATCTTACCGGCGCAAGCGACATCCCCAATCCACCACAAACTACAGCCATCATTTTATTAAAATAAAAATCTCCTTTTATATAAGTTGTTTCAAATAAAGTTGGTGTTAGCTGTATAAAGGGAAACAACAATGTTATCTGCCCACCGTGCGTATGACCGGCAAGGAATAAATCGTAATTGTTTTCTGCGGCGCTATTAATTAAAAATTCCCGCGGCTGATGAGTAAGAAATATTTTAAACTCCGCTTTGTTTGATCTTGAAAGATTTTTGAGTGTTGTTTCAGGAACATCCGACACATAAGTATTTGTAATAAATGTAATTCCTATTCGTGCAGAATCAATGTCAATATATCTCAACTCGTTGTCAACCATTTCAACGTTATGATTTATTAATGCCTTTTCAACTTCCCGCAAACTTCGGACATAATCTTTTCTGTAAGCCCAATTGTCATGATCACCGACGCAAGAAAATACTCCGTATTTTGATTTTATCTTTCCAATATGTTCTGCGGCAGTTTCAATATAATCTGGAGTTGAGGTTATAACGTCGCCGGCAATTAAAACCAAATCGGGAGTAGAATCATTTATTTTATCAACATAGCGCTTCAATCTTTTTTCGTCAGTATATCTATCTGCCTGAACATCAGAAATAAAAGCGATTTTAAATCCATCTAATTCTTTCGGAAGATTGTCCTTTTTAAAATCAACAAATCTTATATCTACTGAATTGTAATCATAAATAATTCTTGCAGGAATATAAACGATAAAGAATATAGTTAGCGCCAAAAATATTTTTACCTGAATGCGATATAACTTTTCTTTATGTTTTTTATAGATAGGATAAAAAATCAATTTTAATAAATCAATAAAAAAGAAAAGAACACTTACCTGCAGTATTAAAATGATTAAAACCCAAAACGGATAAAGGAGCAGATAATCCGCAAAGATGTTTTGGGGAAAGGAAACAGACTGTTTTGTTATCGCAGCATAAACAGCATTAAAGATTAATATTACAGGATAAAGATTTAGAAAAAAAAGAAAAGCGTAAATAATTATTTTCTTTTTCGTAACGGGATAATTTGAAAACAAAGTTTTAAAAACTCGGTTTACTTTTCTTGTAAAATAGTATTCCAACAAAAACAAAACCACAACGCCAATTAAAACACGAACTAATATCCACATAACTTTATTCTTTTAGTTTTTGTTTTCAGACAAAAGGTTTTTAGCCAAGATAAAAACTTCTTCAACATTAATGTCGTTAATATTTGCTGTTGCAGATTTAATATGTTTCTGATTTTTTTCTTTCGGTGCCCACTCTTCGGGATTTGTCGGTCCGAAAAGCGAAATCATCTTTGTACCAGAATAACCGGCAATGTGCATCGTTCCGGTATCGTTAGTAATGTATAAATCTACCAGGGATAGAATTGCTCCAAGTTTTTTTACCAGTGCATTATGCAGAACCTTATGCTCAATATTTGCAGGTTGTAATTCATTACTGATTGATTCGATAATTTTTTCATCTGTCCAACCTGAAGTTAATAGCACATAATTTCCACAATCTTTATAAAGTTTTTTAATCAGCTTGAGAAAATTTTTTAAATCCCAAATATTTGCTTCTTTACCAGCGCCGGGATGAAATGCGATTACTTTTTTGCTTCTATCCGGAAAGTTTGTTCTGAAAAAATCATTGGCAAAATCTAAATCAGATTCAGAAAAATTAATTCTAATTGATTTAATTTCTTCTTCTGATAAATCACAGCCCAATTGTTTTACAACCTCAAGATTACGAAATGATTGATGTTTTTCTTTCCAGTTAAAATTGGACTTGATATTAAGATGTTTATGCGATTTGTTTTCCTTTCCATCGATTGATTTTACACCAACACGAAATTTTGCACCGGAGATCCAGTTTATTATGTGTGATGTTCTTGATAATGCAATTGTGGAAGGCACGATTCCAATCTGATATTTTCTGCTTCGTAATTCTTTAATAAATTTCAAAATTGTTTTAGGAGATGACTTATCAAAAACAATAACACGATCTAGGTAAGGATTAATATCAAAGAATGGAATTTCATAATTAGTTTTTGCCGCTACCAAAGTAATTCGTGCGTCAGGATATTTCTTCTTCACCGCCTTATAAAGCGTAAGCGAGCACAGCATATCGCCAATCTGATTATGCTGGCGAACAACGAGAATATCTTTTACGTTTTTAGGAAGTTCGATTTTTAATATTACTTTCTTGTTTTATTTAGAGTGAATGATTGATATATTTTCACTATAAAATTTACGAAATAGAATGAATAATCATAGCCAGTTGTTATTTAAAATAATAGAAACTCTTCAAAAAGATCGATACAGAAATAAGAGTAATGAAAAAGTTGATTTTAGAACTTATTGTTCTTTAAAAGACAATCAACGAAAATATACTGGCGATGAGGACACGATAGTCACCCCCATTTTATTAGAAATTCTTTCTGTTTTTGGTTATAACTCAAGTCTTAATATTATTCAACAAGTCGAAAAGAAGGGAGACAAACCTGATTTCAGAACCCTTGCTACAAATCTTTTCATTTTAGATGCGAAATCGACTAACACCGATATAACCAATAAAGGTAGTAATACTAAAACACCAGTTAATCAAATTTCCAGGTATTTAATTTCCTTTAAAGGTTATGAATACGGTATTTTATTTAATCTTGTACAGTTTGAATTCTTTAAACGAGATTATGCAGATGATGGCTCAATAAAAATAAAACGACTTACTGATAAAACTTTAAATCTACTCAAACTCATTGAGCTTAATAAAAAAAGTGAGCTTGAAAATTCCAAAGAATATGAAAAATTCAAATGGTTTGTTGATACATTTTATTTTAAGGAGATTAAAAAAGAGCAATACTTAGAAATTATTAAAAATAGGCGAATGGAGGAGCTGATTGTTCCAGATAAAGACTTTTTAAGAGAAATAGTTTACAGCCTAATTAATAAAATAAGGAACGAGGTACGAAAACAAATTGAAGATTTTGATGAAGATAGCGATGAGATGTTGCGGTTAAATCATGAATTAAAAAACATTGCAAGAGAATTAAACATCGCTGAAGGTGAATCTGAGCGGGAAATCTCTTTAGAGGAGTTTATAAAACAAGCCTCTTATGTGGTTTTACTAAAAATTGTTTTAATAAGGATACTTGAAGACAACAATTTAATAGACAAGAACTTGTATAATGGAGGTTTTAAAAAAGCACTTGAGCCTCCTTTAAATTATACACTACATAAAATTCTTTATGATGCAAAATATCAAGCAAGTAATTTCTATCCTTATTTTTATGATGGAACAACTTTCGATTTTCAGATTGAAGATGATAATCTTTTTATAGAAATACTCTTTGAACTTTCAAAAATAAATTTTGCCGAAATAAATTTTGATTTAATTGGTGATCTGTATGAACACTATTTAAACTTAGATGACAGGAAAGAAAAAGGACAATATTACACTCCTCATTTTATAGTTGAATTTATTCTGAACCGTGTTGGGTGTAATCCTCAATCTTCAAACAAAATAATTTCAAAATCATATCTTGATCCAGCTTGTGGCAGCGGTGGTTTTCTTGTTGAAATTGCAAGAAGATACAGAAAGGCAGGTAACAATAAAGAAGTTGAAGCAAAAAGAGCAATAGTAGATTCAATTCATGGAGTTGAAATAACACCGTTTGCAAGTTTTTTGGCAGAGATAAATGTTGTAGTTCAAATCCTTCCACTTGTAAAAAGAATAGAAAACATAAAGCAGCAAAAAATCAGCTCACTTAAAATTTTTAGACAGGACAGCCTATTTCAAGCTTACAATCGAAAAGAATTCAATGGCGAAGAAGATATAAAAATTAATAAGTCTCACGTTTTAGCCGGGGATAAAGAACTAAAGTTTGGCGATATCTTAAACAATAATGAATTTGATTTTGTAATAGGCAACCCGCCGTATGTTGGTGAAAAAAGTCACAAAGAACTTTTTGAACCGTTAAAAGATCACGAATATTGGAAACACTTTTATCAGGGCAGATCAGATTATCTATATTACTTTATTATACTTGGAATAAGCAAACTTAAAGATGGAGGACATTTAGGTTTTATTACTACTCAATATTGGCTTACCGCAGATAGTGCTTCAAATCTTAGAAAATATATTCTTGAAAAAACCAAAATTGTTGAGATAATAGATTTTAAAGGAATTAAACTTTTCCCTGAAGCCAAGGGACAAGAAAATATTGTTTTTATTTTAGAAAAATGTGACAATGAAGAAGACAGGATCAATAACAATATTAAAATAATTGAGTTTAAAAAAGAATGGGTTTTAAGTGAAACAAAGTATGCAGACTCTCTTGGTAACATCGTAACTAATTTTGATAGGTGGATTGAACTATTAACAAACTATAAACAATTTGAAATTTTTGCAGATGTGAATAAAATAAACTTTGTGCTCGGCAAAGATGAAAGAAGTAGCATTGCCGATGTTTACTACAGTGTTTATTCTCAGGGGGAACTTGATGAAAATGCATGGTATTTATATTCAAAGGACAAAGAAAAAAACGAATATGATCACTTAACTACACTTGTTGATTTGTTTAATGTTAACCAAGGAATTGTTTCCGGTGCGGATAGAGTTACAAAAGAAAATATAAAAAGGATACCCACACATTTTATTAATGAAAGAAATATTCAAATAAATGACCCCATTTTTATATTTAACGAAGGTCAAGTTGTAAAGTTAAACCTTGATAAAAATGAAAATCAGGTTGTAAAATGCTTTTATAAAAACTCAGATATTAAGAAAGGATATCTTGATATTCTTGAAAAGCAATTTGTAATCTATTCCGAAACCATTGACAACTTAGACAACTTTCCAAGAATAAAAAATCACTTTGATAGCTTAAAAGAACTTTTGGAAGATAGATTGGTCAGATATAGTGAAAGTTATTTGTGGTATAAATTGCACAGAGCGAGATCACTGGAAATTTTTGAGAGTGAGAAATTAGTTACTTCCCGCAGGTCTAAAGAAAACCGTTTTGCCTATGAAAATCTTAAAATGTACCCGCAGTCGGATATAACCATTATAACTAAAAAGGAAGAAACAAAGGAAAGTCTAAAATATTTATTGGTTCTGTTAAATTCTACTTTACTTAATAACTGGTATGGCAACAATACAAAGTTAAAAGGAGATATGCGGGAATATTATTTTACACCTCTTTCAAAAATGCCTGTTAAAAAAATTGATTTTGAGAATGAAGAAGAAAAAGAAATTCATTACCTGTTGGGAGGAATTTATTCCCCAACTGAAATAAAAAATAAAAGTTATAAATTTGATAGTGTCAGCAACACATGGATAAAAGAAAAAGGATTAATTGATTTCTACATGCAAGTAAAAAATGAATTATATGAGTTGAATAATTCGGGATTCTTATTTGACCCAGAAATGATGTTAAATTCAAAAACAGAAATAAAAGTTGATTTGATTGTATTGTGCAAATCAGATATCACCAAAGAAATTGCAACACAATTTGTGGAAGATGTTTCAATCTTTGAATCTGTTCTTGGAAAGGAACGAGATATAAATAAACTTAATACTGCAGAAAAGAAAGAGCTAACTCAACTACTTGAAAAGAGTAGTTATATTTTTAAAACAAGTACAAAAGACTTTATAATAAAAGGCGTCACCTATAAGAATTTGGATTCTTTATTTCCCGATGAAACCGATTATAAAGAATATGGTTTCAACTTCATCATTTCACTAAAAACAGTTGATAATGGTAACATCGAAGTTGAGGCAAAAGAAAACATAAAAATACAGGAATTAGCAGACAGTATTGAAAAACTAATTAGCAAAGAAAAACAAGTTTCTTGGAATCAGATAAAACAAATTCCTTTAACAAATGCAGTATTAACTTCCTTTATTGAAACTAAAAAAGAATTTATATACGAAGCATTAAAACCTGCCGATGGAAAAGCAGAAAAACGGTTGAAAGAAATTTTTGAAAAGAACGACAAATCTTCATTCCCCAAAATCAAAAATTTGAATTACCTCCAAACACTAATGGACTATTATGTTGATTTGCTTTACACTAAACAAAGCTAATTTTTGAAGGTAAAATTCTTGGCTGTCACATTTACTTTCTTGTTTTATCCATCCACCTAGCCAAATCTTTTGCAAAGTAAGTTAAAAACATATCTGCTCCTGCGCGCTTAATTGCAAATGCTGCCTCAACCATAACGCGCTCTTCATCAATCCAGCCGTTTGCACCGGCGGCTTTTATCATTGCATACTCACCGCTGACCTGATAGGCTGCAGTTGGCATTCCAAATGTGTCTTTAACTTTTCTGATCACATCCAAATATGGTCCTGCTGGTTTTACCATTACTATGTCTGCGCCTTCTTCGATATCTTCTGCAACTTCGCGCAAAGCTTCATTCACATTTCCAATATCCATTTGATGTGATCTTCTATCGCCAAAGGCAGGGGTTGACTCTGCGGCATCTCTAAATGGTCCGTAAAAACCCGAAGCATATTTTGCAGCATAACTCATAATCGGAATTTTAGTAAAGCCTTTGTAATCCAATGCTTTTCTAATTGCCGCAACTCTTCCATCCATCATATCAGAAGGAGCAATTATATCTGCACCAGCTTCTGCGTGTGTAACTGCTTCTTTGGCAAGCAAAGAAATTGTTTCGTCGTTTAGAATGTCTTCGCCGTTTAAAACGCCGCAATGTCCATGTGAAGTATATTCGCACATGCAGACATCTGTAATGATTAATAAATTATTTACTTCTGCTTTTATCGCTCGAATAGCTTGCTGAATAATTCCGTTTGCATCGTAAGCGCCCGAACCAACTTCATCTTTATGATCAGGAATTCCAAAAAGTATTACTGCCGGAATTCCGAGATCACGAACTTCTTTACATTCTTTTACAAGCTCATCAATCGATAACTGAAAAACTCCCGGCATGGATTTAACGGGATTTTTTATTTTCGTTCCCGGCACAACAAACAGCGGATAAATCAAATCATTTTTTGTTAACACAGTTTCTCTAACCATATCACGCACAAGCGGATTATATCTTAAACGACGATGACGAATTGTTGGAAAGGTTGACATTGTATTTTCCTTTAGCTAATATTTTTTATAATTCTATTTTTCCAGTAAAGTGGTTTCCGCTTTTGATGCATTAATGCAAGAAGATAAATATTATCTTTTTCAATAATATATAATATTGAATATGGAAACTTCATTATTACTGCTTTGCGTATGTTTTTCTTTATGATCGGATATGCAAGGGGGTTTCTCTTGATGATGTTAATTGTTTTTTCAATTTCAGTTATAAATGACTTGCCTAATCCAAAATTCAGATCATCATAGTAATCTCTTGCGCTAAGAAACTCTTCTTTTGCCGCTTGATGAAAGAAAACAGATTTCAATTGTATTTTGATTTTGATTCTTTAATAACCAAATTAAAATCATGTATCAACGATTTATCTTCAGAAATTTGATTGTAACGATTTAAAGCCTCATCGATCCAAACATCTTCATAATCTTGGTTTGCTTCAGTATCAAGACTTTCTAAAAGCTTATAAGTGATTATTGCTTTTTCTCTTGGAGTTAGTTTTAATAATTCTTTTTCTAGTGATTTTATATCCATCAGTATTACCTTTGAGATTTAAGTTAACTAAAGATAAACGAAATAATAAGATAAATAAACAACAGTTATTTCTTCAGAAAAATTAACAATGAATAATTAACAATTTACAATTCAAATTGATTTTGAATTTACATTTTTTATTATCGAGGTCAGAAGTTTGATTAATTCAAGGCAATCATTTAAAAGACTTTCATACTCTTTTTTTTCTAAAATTTCGGACTTAAAAAATAATCTGAGCCAGAACTCTGTTTCATAGGCTTCCTTTAAGCTAATTCTAAGTTTATTTCACTACTGTCCGGTTGTTCAAATGGGAAGTAGCTATAAGTTATTTAAATATA
>JAVHOU010000209.1:0-9651 GCA_036170275.1 Ignavibacteriaceae bacterium | reverse complement strand
TGATTTACCGCCTGTGTCCTGATCAATCAGGATGGAAGGTAAAGACGAAGAAAGTAGTTGAAAAACAGGAGTAAAATGAAAAAAGTTGATATACCTCAGCTTGTAGAAGCTGGTGCGCACTTCGGGCATTTAACCCGCCGCTGGAATCCTAAAATGAAACCATACATCTTTATGGAAAAGAATGGTATTCATATCATTGATCTTAAAAAAACTCAAACTCATTTAATTGAATCAGCCGAAGAATTATCCAAGCTGGTTGCTGAAGGCAAAAAAGTTCTTTTCGTCGGTACAAAAAAGCAGGCTAAAAATGTAATTGAATCCGAAGCTAGAAGATGCGGTCAAAATTGGGTTAGTGAAAGATGGCTTGGCGGGATGCTTACAAATTTTACCACAATAAGAAAAAGTGTTAAAAGATTAAGCAATATTGAAAAACAAGAATCAGACGGAACATTTGATAAAATAACCAAAAAGGAAAGATTATTTCTTACCAGAGAAAAAGACAAACTGAAAAAAGTTTTGGAAGGTGTTGAAACAATGGGAAAACTTCCGGGAGCTTTGTTTGTTGTTGATATTAAAAAAGAATCTATTGCAGTTCAAGAGGCGCATAGATTAAATATTCCTGTCTTTGCAATTGTTGATACAAATTGTGATCCTGATGAAGTTGATTATTTAATCCCTGCAAATGATGATGCTGTTAAGACAGTTGAAACAATTACAAATTATATGGCAGAAGCTGTAGTTGAGGGTGATGCAAAGCTAAAGGAAAAGAAGGCGGAAGAAGTTGCAGAGAAGGAGAGATTAAAAAAAGAAAAAGAATCGAAGAAAGAAGAGATCAAAAAGAAATTTGATCTTAAAGCAAAAAGAGATGCAGAGGCTGAAAAAGACTCTGAAGTAAAAGAACAAAAATCTGAACAATAAAAATTTTGAAATAATTTTAATTATGGAAAGTGAGTAAGTTAGTTATGTCTATTTCTGCTGCTGAAGTTAATGAATTAAGAAAAAAGACCGGTGCGGGTATGATGGATTGTAAAAAAGCACTTACTGAAGCAAATGGTGATTTCGAAAAAGCAATTGAGATTCTTAGAAAAAAAGGAGCTTCGGTTGCTGCAAAAAGAGCTGAAAAATCCGCATACGAAGGAATGATTGTTACAAAAATTTCATCCGATAATAAAAAGGCTGCAATAGTTGAAGTAAATTGTGAAACCGATTTTGTTGCTAATAGTGATGACTTTGTTAAACTTGCAAACCAGGTCGTTGAAACTGTATTTGCAACAGATGCACAAAATTCTAAAGCACTGCTTGAATCAAATAGCGATCTACATAATATGCTTGTAGATGTAATAGGCAAAGTTGGTGAAAAAATTGAGATCTCAAGGGTTGCTAGTGAAAAAGCTGAAAATGGTTTACTTGTTGATTATGTGCATATGGGATCTAAGCTCGGTGTAATTGTAAAATTTGATAATGTAACTAATTCGCCTCAGGAATTAGTTGAGATCGGTAAAGATATTGCTATGCAAGTTGCTGCTATGAATCCCATTTGTGTTTACAGGGAAGAAGTTCCAACATCTACAATTGAAAAAGAAATTGATATCTACAAAGAGTTAGCTCGTAAAGAAGGTAAACCAGAAAATATTCTTGAAAAAATTGCTCAGGGTAAATTGAATAAATTTTATCAGGAAAATTGTTTAACCGAACAGGCTTTTATTAAAGATAATTCTAAATCAGTTAATGATTTATTAAAAGAATTTAATAGCAAGAACAATAGTCAAACTAAGATTAGCTTATTTAAGCGCTTTCATCTTAGTGACGAGAAAAAGTAAAATTAATTATTAAAGGTCTTAATTAAATTGAGACCTTTTTTTATATTTAAACATCAAGAATTCAATAAAGGTAAAAATGAGTTCAATCAAATTTAAAAGAGTTTTACTGAAACTAAGTGGTGAATCACTAATGGGTCAGCAGGGATTTGGAATTTCATCTGATGTTTTAGATTTTTTTTCAGAAGAAGTTAAAAAGGTTCATGATGTTGGTGTTCAGTTGGGTATAGTAATTGGGGGAGGGAATATTTATCGGGGACTAAGTGCAAATAGTCAAGGCATACATCGAGCTACGGGAGATCAGATGGGTATGCTGGCAACTATGATAAATGCGCTTGCCTTGCAGAACGCAATAGAAAAAAAGGGGATTCATACTAGATTAATGAGTGCAATAAAGATGGAAGAAATTGCTGAACCATATATTCGCAGGAGAGCAATCAGACATCTTGAAAAAGGAAGAGTAGTAATTTTAGGTGCTGGTACAGGGCATCCTTACTTTAGCACAGATACTGCAGCATCACTTCGCGCAGTTGAAATAGGAGCAGATATTATTGTTAAAGGTACAAGGGTTGATGGAGTTTATGATTCTGATCCTGAAAAAAATGCTGCGGCTATCAAATTTGATAAAATTTCATATTTGGACATCTTAAAAAATAATTTAAGAATAATGGATCTTACAGCAGTTAGTCTTTGTCAGGAAAATAATTTACCAATGATTGTTTTTAACATGGACATTCCTGGCAATCTTTTAAAATTAGTTAAAGGTGAGAATGTTGGTACTTATATCGATAACACAGGTTCTAATTAAGTATAACAATAAAAACTAATGAGGCATTTATGCATCAGAGATTAATTGAAGCAAATAATAAGATGAATAAAACCATCGAAGCATTAAGGTTAGAACTTTCTAAAGTTAGAACGGGGAAGGCTACGACCGCTTTATTGGATGGTGTAAAAGTCGATTATTACGGGACATTAACTCCAATAAGTCAAGTTGGTAATATTACCGTATTAGATTCGCATACACTTTCTATCACGCCTTGGGATAAAGCTATGGTTCAGGTAATTGATAAAGCTATTCTCGAAGCAAATTTAGGATTTAATCCGATTAGTGATGGTACAAATTTAAAAATACCCGTACCTCCTCTTACCGAAGAAAGAAGGAAAGACTTTGTTAAGATTATTAAAAAATTTGGGGAAGATTCTAAAATTGCATTAAGAAATGTAAGAAGAGACGCAATTGAACATCTTAAAAAAGAAGAAAAAGATAAAAAGATATCAGAAGATGATTTGAAACATAATGAAGGTGAAGTGCAAAAATTAATTGATCAACATATTAAATTGGTTGATGATATTCTAAAACACAAAGAAAAAGAGATTATGGAAGTTTAAATTATTCCTGTTTTGGTACCCAACTCCAATATGAGTTGGGTTTTTTTTTATCTTTAAGTTCAATAATGGTAAAATAAAAGTGTTATTTTTACTATATAGGTTTTTAACAAAGTTTGAATTGACGAATGGCTTTTGAGAACGGAAATAAAATAAACTCTGTAAAAGTATTTTTAGAAAGCCCGCTTCTAAAAAATGTTTTGCTTACTGTCGCTGCAATCTTTTTGGTTTTATCCGGTATTGTTGTGTACGGAATTGTATTGAATTTACGCGAAGTAACTCTTAATGAAGCAATGTCGCAAAAAGGATTTACAAAATTGGAGGATGTTAATATTCTTGTGGATCGTAAAACCTATACGCTTAATCTTTATGAAGACACCGTTTTTGTTAAATCTTATCGGGCAAGCTTTGGACGAAATTTAAATGAAAAAAAAAGTCACTCGGATGATGGGGCAACTCCTGTAGGAGAATATAAAATTTGCAGTATTCAAAATGACCAGACTTATTATAAGTTTTTAAGATTAAACTATCCAAATCTAGATGATGCCATTGACGCTTTGCGCAAATCAGTGATCACGCAGAGAGAATTTAATGAAATTAAGTTTCAATATTATTACGAAGAGTGCGTGGAGCCAAGTGCTGTTCTGGGCGGTAATATAGGCATCCACGGGATAGGCAGACTAAATGCTATTTTTAAAAATCTTCCGTTCGTTTATAATTGGACTGATGGTTCAATCGCTTTAAGTAATGAAAATTTGGATGAGATTTTAACAGTTATTAAAAAAGGAGCTAAAGTTGTTATCAAATAATTTTTTTATAAAAACCTTCCAAATATTATTACTTGTTTTATTATCTGTTTCTTGCTCTAATAAAGAAGGTAAAATTCCCGTACTGGATTTTCAAAATAAAATTCAGTTGCTTCAAACCGTTCAAAAGCATTTTGATAAGGATGCTAATATTGCATTCGGTGGATATTTTGACGAAAGCGGTAAACAAACTATTGCCGTTGGACGAGAATTAGATAATAATGATGAGTGGGGATTAAAGTTTACTCTCTTAGAAATAAAAGATGATGAATTTAAAGTTAAATTTGAATCTGATTTAGTGGAAGGATCTTTTAAAGAAAGTTTTGTAGATAAAATAAAATTTGCTTCATTTGAAAATGAATTGCTCTATTATAATTCTAATGGTTATTATATGGGCTCAGGAGGCGGTGAGGTATTTTCATACATAGTGGATTTTGAAAGTAAACAAGTTTTTTATGCACATCTCGTAGTTGAACCATCAAGTGCAGCATCTTTGTTTATTTCTGAAAATACGGATAATAAAGAAATACGAAATTTCTTTAATCTTACTTTTAAAAAAGATTATCCTAATCTTAAACTTGTTGCCGATGATATTATAATTGATTAACCTTTTACCAAATATTTTTAAATCAGCAAAAGTTGATTTTAACATTACTACTAATGCTTGCAGTTTATCTTGTGAAGATGCTTAAACAAATTTTAATTACTTTGTTTTTTATCCTATTAATATCTAATGGAACGATTGTAGGACAATCCTACTACGATTACGAATTAAAATCCATAGACTTTTCAGGTAACAATTCCTTTTCAAAAGCAGAGTTAGAAAAAAATATCGAAAGTAAGCAAAGCCCGATGTGGTTTTGGGTTTTTCTTAATTCCTTTACACCGTTTGGTGATGAAAAAGCATTTTTCGATTCAGCAAAAATTTCAATTGATGAACTTGCTTTAAAAGAATTTTATAATGCAAATGGATTTTTTAAATCTCAAATTCGTCATCATTTTGAACCTGATACCACCAGTAAAGAAATACACCTTTATTACGATATTATTGAAAATGAACCTTTTTATTATGGAAAATTAAATTTGATGGGATTGAAAAGTCTTATAGAGTATGAGTTTGGAAAGATGTTCAGTGAATCAATTACAGTAGACTCATCAAAAAAATATTCTGAATATGAAGTTCAACAAAACATAAATTCAATAAGAAGATTTTTGGCAAATAACGGTTATGTTATATCAAAATACGATAGCACAGTTATTACAATTGATACCGT
This sequence comes from Ignavibacteriaceae bacterium, assembly GCA_036170275.1. GTDB lineage: Bacteria > Bacteroidota > Ignavibacteria > Ignavibacteriales > Ignavibacteriaceae > IGN3. The sequence continues at coordinate 4,365 of JAVHOU010000209.1, read as the reverse complement.
ATCCTATCGAGCTGATATTTCTATAGCTTTTCATACCGGAAATAAGTTTACAATTAGTGATATGATTGTTAATAAATCAGGTGTTTCAATAGATCAGATTACTAATGATTTGGTTTATGAAATTATAGGAATAAAACGGGGAAACGTTTATGATCAATCTCAAGTAGATAGAAGCGAACTGCGATTGCTTAAAACAGAGTTGTTCACTTCGGTAGATATAAATCCTATCATAAACGACACTGTTGATAGTAAAATTCCCATTGCAGTAAATGCAAAAATAGGAATCCTTAACGAGCTTGCCCCGGAGATAAAAGTCGATAATGAGTTTAGCTCATTTAATACAGGTCTTGGAGTAAGTTTTATCAGAAAAAATTTTTTTGGTGATGCGAGAAAATTAACTCTTTCAACTTCATTCCGTTTTATTGATATATCCAATTTTAATTTTTCAAATATTTTCAAATCAGGAACTAAAAAAGATTCAACTTTTCAAGGTGTATTAGATTTAAATCTAAAAATGGAACAACCATATTTTTTTGGCAAACCAATTCTTACAACAACAGAAATTTATTACAGATCTCAAACTCTTACAGGTCTTACAGAACAATCATACGGCGGCGCACAAAAATTTGATTTTGAAATGCCTTACTACACATTTATTACCTTGCTGCGGCCTAATTTTACTATCGATGCTTCTAATAGACAAGTAAATAGCAGAGATACTTCCAGTATCAGTGTTACCAGTCTTACCCCTGGAATTGGTATAGAGTTTGGGTCTTCAAAAACAAATGATATTCAATATCCAACAGAAGGATATTATCTATTCTTTACTCCTGAACTTTTTCAATCTAAAACAAAATATTTAATTAAAAGTCAATATATAGAGCAGTCAACCGGACAAAAGGAAATTTCATTAGAAGGCTCCACTTATTTTTATAGAATCCAAACAGGAATTTCTCATTTCATTTCTACTAATAGCGCTCGGACTTCGGTATTTGCTTCAAAATTAAGAGTTGGTTATATCCAATCGTTTTATGGGACAAATAATAATGTAATTTCAGCAAGCCAACTAATACCACCCAACAAAACATTTTATGCTGGTGGTAGTAACTCAATCAGAGGTTGGAGATCCAGAGAATTGGTGCCAAGAGATACAGTTATCTATGCTGGATATTCTACAGAATCTGAAAATATTAGAGGCGGCACATTTTGGTTGGAAGGTTCTTTTGAGCTTAGAAAAAAAATAAGCCAATATTTTGGCTTTGCTCTTTTTACAGATTATGGAAATACCTGGAATAGCTGGAAAGATATAGTTCCGAAAGGATTTGCAGTTTCGGTTGGAGCTGGAATTAGATTATATACACCAATCGCTCCATTTAGGTTAGATTTTGGTACAAAATTTTACAATCCTGTGGATGAAAGTACTATTTTTAAGAAGAATCTTTTAAAAAATCTTGAGATCCATTTTGGAATTGGCGAAGCTTTTTAACTTATCTTCAAGTCTTTACGTTTTTCAAATCTTTTATAGAAATTTAATAATCACTATCTTTACACCCCTTTAATTTTAATAAAGAGTATTATGATTTTAAGCATGACAGGTTACGGCAAAGGCAGTGCCAGCAATAATAAATGGCAGGCTGATGTAGAAGTTAAAAGTATCAACAGCAGATATCTTGAAGTATTTTTGAAGTTTCCTCCTATTCTTGCAAATAAAGAATATGAACTTAGAGAGTTAATTAAATCTAAAATTAGAAGAGGAAAACTTAATGTTAGTATTCAAATCAAAAAAAACGGATTTGAAGATGAAATAGTTGTATTGGATGAATCAAGATTAAAAAATTATCTTGCACTTATCAAGAAAGTAAAAAAGTCTGCAAAGATTTCTGAGAAAATTAAGTTAGAACATTTATTAATTAGTCGTGATATTTTTACTTCATCAGTTGAAGAAATAGATGAAAAAGATTTTGAAGTTTTGAAAAAATCTATTTTACTTTCTTTAGATTCTCTTTTAGAGATGAAAAAAAATGAGGGAACTGAATTAGAAAAAGATCTTAAGAAACGAATTAAATCGATTGAAAAATATCTTAATCTTATTGAAAAAGAAGCACAGCCAAGCGTTGGTGAGCATTTTGCCAAATACAAAGAAAAAGTAAAAAATCTTCTTGATGAAAATCAGAACATCAATAATGAAAGACTGGAAACTGAATTAGCTTTACTGGCGGAACGCGCTGATATTACTGAAGAATGTGTTAGGTTGAGAAGTCATATAAAATTTTTTGTGGATAGTTTAGACAAAGAAGAAGATCCGGGAAGAAAATTAAATTTTCTGTGCCAGGAAATGAACAGAGAAGCAAACACAATTTCTGCAAAAACTCTTTCTACTTCTATTACTCATCATTCGGTTTATATCAAAGAAGAGATTGAACGAATAAGAGAACAAATTCAGAATATAGAATAAAGTTGAAAAAGCAAGGAAAGATAATTGCTATATCTTCGCCAAGCGGGGGCGGAAAAACTTCTATTATCAAACGTATATTAAAAGATTTTCCTGAGATTGTTTTTTCTGTTTCAGCAACAACAAGACCAAAAAGAGCTAATGAAATTGATGGGGTAGATTATTTTTTCATTACCGAAAAAGAATTTGAGAAAAAGATTGCAAATAGTGAGTTTATTGAATGGGAAAGATTTTATGATTATTACTACGGTACTTTAAAGAGTATTGTTGTTAATAATATCTCTGCCGGTAAATCTGTGTTGTTTGAAATTGATGTGAAGGGCGCTTTATCGTTAAAGAAAATTTATCCGGAAAGTATTTTGATCTTTATTAATCCGCCATCTTTTGATGAGTTGGTTAAAAGATTAAAAGAGAGACAAACGGAAAATGAAGCCGATCTTCAAAAACGAATTGATAGAGCAAAAATGGAATTGAGTTTTAAAAGTAGTTTTGATTATATTTTTACCAATGATGAATTAGAAAAAGTTTATAAAAAAGTAAAAAGTTTAATTAAAGAAATAATAAATAAGGAGTAACAAAATGAATCTTAGTCCTGTTGATTTAAGAGTAATTGATCAAAGAGCAGAAAATGTTTATGAAGCTATTATAGTTGCTGCTCTAAGAGCAAGACAAATAAATAATGAAAATAAAATTGAGTTTAATGCACTCATGAATACAATCCCATCCATGGGAACAGATGACGATGCAGAAGATGTAACAAATCCTGCTCAGTTAAAAATTGCAATGGATTTAGAGAAAAAACCAAAGGCACATCTTCAAGCTTTGAATGAACTGCTTGAAGGAAAAATTAAGTTTAAATATAAAAAATAGTTGCATTTTTGTAGTCGAATTTTAGACTAGTGTCATCCAGAGCGTAGTCGAAGGATGACATTTCTTTTTATATGTAGTTTTTATAATTAGAGACTTCTGAAAAATAGATTTCGAATTGACTGTCATTTTCGCGAAAGCCTGCCTGACGGCAAGAGTGTATTGCACAACTCTGAAAGGGTCATTTCGAAGAAGTCTTCGACTGAGAAATCTTTCAATTATACCACGAAAAGATTTCTCCCTCCGGTCGAAATGACACCGATTTGACTTCTGCAACACACTCGGCAAGGCAGGCGGGAATCTATTTCATATTCACCGGATTCCCGTTTCCACGGGAATGACCTTTTGAATTTTTCAGAAGTCTCAATTAAATAATCTTTTTCCGAAAGGATACCGTTGGCACAATTTTTTAATTTTTTAATCTTGTAATATTTAAATTATTAAATGAATTCATCAACAAAGAAGAAAATATTAGAAGCGTTAAAAGATCAGAAAGAAATTTTTGGTGATGATCTGTTTGAAGAAAATGTTTTTTCTACAAATCCTAAAAATGTTTCAACCCCTAAAAAGTACCCGGTTAAAGAGCCAGCTAAAAAAACTACCGTTGTAAAGGAACAAACAAAAAATTCAACATTAATGTTTAATGGACTTAAAGAAGATTGGGAAAAAGCTGAATCACTTGAGCAATTAAACAAAATGATTTGCAATTGCACAAAATGTGTTTTGCATAAAGGAAGAAACAAATTTGTATTCGGCTCGGGTAATCCAAATGCAAAAGTTATGGTCATTGGTGAAGGTCCCGGTGCCGAAGAGGATAAACAAGGTTTGCCTTTTGTTGGAAGAGCAGGACAGCTTTTAACTGATATTCTTAAAGCAATAAAGTTTAGCAGGGAAGAAGTTTATATTGGCAACATCGTAAAATGCCGCCCGCCCGATAACCGCACTCCTTTACCTGCAGAAATGGATACTTGTTTACCGTACTTAAAAAAACAAATTGAATTAATAAAACCTGAATTGATTTTATGTCTTGGATTAACAGCCGCAAA
>JAVHOU010000208.1:0-9691 GCA_036170275.1 Ignavibacteriaceae bacterium | reverse complement strand
CTATGTTTGCATTGCACGTACATTCAAATTATTCTTTGCTTGAAGGCGTTATAACGATAGATGAAATAATTGATAAGGCATTCGTCTATCAGCTTGATGCCGTTGCTCTTACGGATACAAATGCAATGTACGGACTTGTTTCGTTTTATAAAAAAGCGAAAGAGAAAAGTATCAAACCAATTTTAGGCGCTTATATTGATGAGCCGGGTAATAAAAATATATACGCCGTGTTTCTTGCAAAAAATTTTGATGGCTACTCAGATATCTGCAAAATAATTACTGCAAGAAAATTGAAAGATGATTTGTCCGAAAAAAGATTTTCATTATTTAAACTTTTACAAACAGAATTCGCTAATCTCTTTATCCTGATTTCTTCTCTGGAATTAATTCTAAAAGTTCCTGCATATAAAAATATTTATGTAGAATTAATTATAACTAATGCTAATAAACTAAAGGCAAGAAAATTATTTGAAGTTGCCAAACAAAAAAACACTAAATATATAATTTCAAACCCTGTTTACTTTTCTGAGCCGCAGGATTATCAAATTTATAAAGTTGTTACTGCGATAAAGAACAGAAATACATTTAAGAATCTTAGAGAAGATGAACTTTTAGATAAGGAATTTTACTTTAAACCTCCTCATCTTTTTGATGAGCTAAAAAATAAATTGCCGGAAGCATTTTCTAACGCACAATTTATTGTTGAGAATTGTAATGTTGATCTTGAGCTGGGCAAGCATAAGGTTCCAAACTTTCCGGCTCTTACTGAACATTCAGGGTTCACCTTGCTATGGAAGTACACACACGAAGGACTTGAAAGAAGATATGGCAGCATTGCAAACGATATTGAGAGCCAATTGGAAGAAGAACTGCAGGTTATAGATGAACTTAATCTATCTGATTATTTTTTAATTGTTCACGATATTTTTCTAGAAGCAAAGAGAAGGTCCATGATGACTCTTACAAGAGGATCGGCTGCAAATAGTTTGGTTTGCTACTGTTTAGGTCTAACGGAAGTTGATCCGGTTAAATATGATTTTTACTTCACAAGATTTTTGAACCGAAGCCGCTCATCATTACCTGATATTGATATTGATTTTAGCTGGAAGGAAAGAGATGAGATTGTACAATATGTTTTCAAAAAATATGGATATGACAAAGTTGCATTTATATCTACTCACGTTACGATGAAAGCCCGTTCGGCATTTAGAGAAACTGCAAAAGTGTTTGGATTTTCAGAAAATGAAATTTCAACAATCAGCAAATACATTCCATGGACTGATGCAAAAAATTTACCTGATATTTCTAAACGTTTCCCTGAATCAAAATCTCTTAATTTTAATGTGGAACCATGGAAAAGCATAATTAGCATTGCAACAAAACTTGCAAACTTCCCAAGGCATTTAAGTATTCATCCGGGCGGAATAGTAATTTCCCCTTTGCTGATTACAACTTACACAGCGCTTGAGTACGCTGCAAATAAAGGCGTTGGTTTGATAATTACTCAACCGGATATGTATGGAGTTGAAGACCTTGGTCTTGTGAAGATAGATTTGCTTAGCCAAAGATCATTGGGAGTGTTAAGAGATACAATTCAGCAGATAAGAGGGAATGAATATTTTATCCAAATATAGTAAATACAGATAGTTAACATTTTTGATAACTTATTATACTTAATCTAGAATTGCGGTTAATGAATTATGGCAGCAAAATATAATATCGGTACTGCAGGTTGGTCTTATAAAGACTGGGTGCCAAATTTTTATCCTAAAAATCAATCAGGTGGATTTGATTGGCTGCAGTTTTATTCACACTACTTTAATTGTGTTGAAGTTAATTCAACATACTACACTTACATTAGTCCAAAAATTGTTGAGGGATGGATAAAAAAAGTTGAAGCGTCAAGTGATTTCATTTTTCATATAAAACTTTATCAGGATTTTACACACAAGAGAAAGTTTGATGAACAAAATGTAAAAGCTGTTCGTTATAATCTTGATTTGCTTAAAAGATCAGAACGGCTTGGTGGATTGTTGATTCAGTTTCCATATTCATTCGCTTTTGATGGTGTTTCTGTTCAGCATATCCAAAGGCTTAGAGATATTTTTTCTGATATAGATTGCTTTGTAGAGGTTCGTCATTCAAGTTGGAAAAACAATCGTGCTTTAGAATTTTTTAAAGAAAATAATTTAACTTTTTGTACGATTGATCAACCGCAAATAGGGCAAGCAATTGAGTTTGACCCCATTATTACTAACGAAAAAGCTTATATTCGTTTTCACGGAAGAAATGTTGAAGCTTGGAAAAAATCTTTATCTAACTTTGGTAAGCCACAGACTTATGAAGAGCAGAGTTCGCGCTACAGTTATCTTTATTCTTCTGGTGAGTTAGTTGAGATTGAACAGAAGATAAAGTCAATTCAACATAAAGTTAAAGAAGTAAATGTGATAATGAATAATCACCCGCAGGGTGATGCAGTTGCAAATGCGTTTGAGTTGATTCATTTGCTTGAAGAAAGAACAAAAGTTGAAATGCCACCAACAATTATTAAGGCTTATCCAAGATTGGAAGAAGTGATGTCCGTAAACTAATGATTACTTTATTGTTAAGTTTTTATTGATTATTTTTCTATAAAGTTAAGGAGATTAAAATATGCAGGATTATAAAAACATAATTACAGTTGAACCTGGAAAACGTGGTGGGAAACCGTGTATAAGAGGAATGCGTATTACAGTTTATGATGTGCTCGGATACCTTGCCGCCGGAATGACTATAGAACAAATTCTTGAAGATTTTCCATATCTGACTAAAGAAGATATTTATGCGTGTCTTAGCTATGCTGCTGATCGTGAGAGCAGGGTTACATCGGCAACTTTATGAAACTTTTATTTGATCAGAACTTATCACCTAATCTGGTAGAAAGTTTAAAGGGTTTATATCCTGGTTCAATTCATATTCAGGAAGTTGGATTAGACAAAGCTTCCGATGTGGAGATTTGGAATTATTCAAAGATTCATGATTTTATCATCATATCCAAAGATGCTGATTTTGCAGAGCGAAGTTTAATCTTTGGATTTCCACCATATGTTGTTTGGATCAGAAAAGGTAATTGCACAACTTCAGATATACTAAATACGTTAACAGAGAACATCGATTTAATAGCAGAATTTAAATCATTAAATCGTTCTGGACTTTTAAGCCTTTATTGATTTTATTTTTTGCAATACTTAAAGTTTATCCAAGGTTGGAAGAGATATTGGCTAATTAAAAGTATGTTAAATTTTTACTTTTGACTTAAACTTATGCGTACAATTTTTCACTTAGATTTAGATGCTTTTTTTGTTTCAGTTGAGAGAATTCTCGATCCAAAACTTAACGGTAAACCTGTAATTGTTGGAGGAGACCCAAAGTACGGAAGGGGAGTTGTGGCTGCTTGCTCTTATGAAGCCCGTGCTTTTGGATTACACTCTGCGATGCCAATTAGGACTGCTTACAAGCTTTGTCCGCACGGAATTTATTTGCACGGACATGGGGATGAATACACTCGTTTTTCAAAAGCAGTAAAAAATATTTTGGAGCAGTATGCGCCGTTAATAGAACAAGCTTCTATAGATGAATTTTATCTTGATATGACCGGCACACAAAAAATGTATGGTTCAATGTTTGGATTTGCTACAAGAGTGCAAAAAGAAATTTGGGATAAAATTGGCTTGCCATGCTCAATCGGAATTGGCAGTAACAAAACTGTTGCAAAGATTGGTTCCGATTGTATGAAGCCAAAAGGAATAACTTATATTATTCCAGGGATGGAAAAAGAATTTTTATCACCAATGCCTGTTGAAACAATTCCCGGTGTTGGCAGAGTGATGAAACAAAGTTTAAATGCCAGAGGAATTTATAGAATTAGTGATATCACAAACCTTCCCTCAGATTATTTTGGAACTGCATTTAGTAAATACGGAATTGATCTCTGGCGTAAAGCTCACGGGGAAGGAACAGAATATCTAACAATTCAACGAGCGAGAAAAAGCATTTCGAGAGAAAATACTTTTGGTAATGATGTTACAAGTGAAGAAGAAATTAAAAACACTTTGTTTTATTTAACCGGAAAAGTTTGTCAATCGTTAAGGAAAAAAGGCTGGGAAGCTTCTACAATTGATATAAAATTACGTTATACTGATTTTCAAACATTAACTCGCGCTAAAACAATTAAACCAATCGATGATGATAAAATTATTTTTGAAACTGCGTGGGATTTGATGAAGAAAGCACGCACCCGAAGAGTAGCTGTTAGATTAATTGGAGTTGGAGTTACAAATTTTTCGCCTTTAAGTGAACAGGAGTTTTTGTTTGAAGATTATGAAATCAAAAGAAAAAAAATGTTAAGAGCTGTTACAAGAATTCGTGATAAGTTTGGATATGAATCTCTATTGTTAGGAAGTTCAAAAGTTGGGAAGGAGTTGAAAGGAATGGGAAACTATTTTCAGATTTGATTTTGAGGGAGTTAATCTGGATTTTTAAATAAAAGAAAGAATCAAATATGGAATTAAAAGAAAAAAGAAAACCAACAATGATTAAAAAACCATCGGTGATAGTTCCGCTGGATGAATATGAGAGCTGGCAAGAGACTTTGGATATTTTATCTGATAATGATTTAGTTAAATCAATTTTCAAGTCCTTGAATGAAGAAGCACCGAGAATATCTCCTGAGAAGCTTGCAAAATTAAAATGAGTTGGGAAATTGAGTATAATAAAGAGGCTGCAAGAAATTTTCGACTTCTGATAAAAATAAAATATTTAAAGGAATTAAAAATCTAAAAGAAAATCCAGATTTAGGGAAACAATTGGTCGGTCCATTAAAGGGATTGCAATCATTAAGAATAGGAAATTATAGAGTAATTTATAAAAAAGATTTGCAGATAATTACGATAATTGTGCTTGCGATTGGGCATAGGAAAGATGTTTATAAATAAACAATATTAGTATAAAAAAACTAAGTTAACCCAGAGGCAAATTCATTTCTCTGATTAAAAGAGCAAAAATAAAAATGAGAATTATGAAACGGCTTTTCACTTTTTACTAAAGCTTGAGCTGCGGACTAATTTTAGCAGACCATCTATCGAAATATCCTCATCCAACAATGGCCAATTTATCTCATAACCAGAAGGTGAAATTCTAAAACTCTTCCTTTCAACTTTAGAAGCATTTAGGAGTTTTTGAAAAGGAATGAACATTGAATGAAAAATCCGTCCATCAATGGTAAGGAATAATTTATCATCAATAAATTTTACATTTTTAATTTTGTGATATGGTTTCAAAATTGGAAATTAATACATTTTCTTTACTTTGCTTAAAAAGTAATTCTACATTCATTATTCCTTGTTCGGCGTTCGATATTAATAATGAATATTGAACAAAGAATATCGAATTTTGAAGTCCTTTATGTTAGTTAATTATGAAATAGGGCTTTCAACCCGGGGGCCAATTCATTTTTCTTCCACCAAGTAAATGTAGGTGCAAATGATAAACTTCCTGTCCACCATTATCTCCGCAATTAAAGACCAATCTAAAACCATCATCAGCTATTCCAAAATCTTTAGCAATCTTGTTTGCTGCATCAATCATTTCTCCCAGCAGAGCAGAATGTTCGCTTCCCTTAATATCAGTTACTTTTGGAATTTCTATTTTGGGAATGATTAAAACATGAACGGGTGCTTTAGGATTGATATCTTTAAAAGCTAAAACATTGTCAGATTCAAAAACTATATCAGCAGGGATTTCTTTGCTGATAATTTTAGAAAAGAGAGTTGCCATTATTCATCCTTTTCAATTTCATACTTCTTCATTTTGTTATAAAGATGGCTTCGTTGAATCTCAAGGATTTCAGCGGTCTTGCTGATGTTCCAATCATTGGCACGAAGCTGTTTAAGAATAAAAATTCTTTCAGCTTTCTCTTTAAATTCCTGAAATGAATTACTCATATCCACAAGCTGATCAACAGACTGCTGATTGCCGGCAAACATAAACTCGATATCTTTTGCAGAGATTTCTTTTTTATCAACAATTATTATAATTCGCTCAACAATATTTCGTAACTCACGCACATTGCCGGTCCACGGTTGATTTTGCAAAATATGGATCGCATCATCAGAAAATTTTGTTACAGGTTTTTTATGTTTGATGGAAATATCATTTGCAAAATGTTCAATAAGAATTGGAATATCTTCAGTTCGCTCTCTCAGCGGAGGAACGAGAATAGGAATTACATTCAATCTATGATAAAGATCTTCGCGAAAATTTCCTTTTTCAATTTCTTCTTTAAGATTTTTATTTGTTGCAGAGATTAATCTTACGTCAACATCAATTTTTTTCCCGCCCCCAACGCGTTCGATCTTCCCATCTTCAATTGCACGCAAAACTTTTGCCTGCGTCTGATGAGACATATCACCAACCTCGTCTAAAAACAATGTACCTTTATTTGCAAGTTCAAATCTACCTATTCGCTGCTGAACCGCACCAGTGAATGATCCCTTCTCATGTCCAAATAATTCTGATTCAATTAGTTCGTTAGGAATTGCGGCACAATTAACTTCAACAAAAGCTTTGTCTTTCCTTTCACTTTTTTTGTGGATGGCTCGAGCTACCAATTCTTTTCCAGTTCCATTCTCACCAGTAATTAAAACTCGTGTATCAAGTGGTGCAACTTTATCAATCAATTGAAGAACATTATGAATAGCTTTACTTTTCCCGAGAATTATTTCATCACCTACCCATATTTTTTTTATCTCTTCATTTTCTTCTTTTAAAGATGCCTGCTCAGTGGCATTACGCACACTAATTAAAAGTTTATCACGATCAATCGGTTTCTCAAGAAAATCAAAAGCTCCAAGTCGAGTTGCTTTAATCGCGTTCTCCACGCTTCCATGAGCAGAAATAATAATAACCGAGGCTGTAGGTTTTTGCGTTTTGATTTTTTTTAGAACTTCAAATCCATTCATCTCAGGCATTTGTATATCTAGGAGCACCGCAGAAAAATCTTTTGACGAAAATTTTTCAAGTCCTTCAATTGCGCTTATTGTAAAATCGACAGCATAACCCTCGTATTCAAGGATCATATTTATGCTTTCGCAGATTTGAAGTTCATCATCAATAATTAAAACTGATTTCATAATGTTACTCTAAAAAATCTAAGTGATCGTAATAAAAATATTTGTGATGGCAAAAGTTGATTATTTTCTTTGAGTAAGTTTCCAAATAATCTTCCATATTCATTAACATCTAAGTCGCGTAAATCAACACTTGATTGAACTTTAAAACTTTCCTCAAATGCTTCCACAAAATAACCAATTAGCTTTCCTATGTCAAAGATGTTTGATTCGTAAGATAAAAATGCACTTCCAAAAAAATGCGCTAGTTTATCCTTATCTCCATAATCATTTTGCGGCGTATCAAAAAATAAATATCGCGGAAGATTTTCATTCTTCTTCAAAAACGTTTCTTCATCAGAAGAGGTTAATGGATAATAAACTATTGAATTGATTAGCGGAATTTGAATTGGTACCTCGCGATAAGGTACTGTTGCAAACATCAATGCAAGAAGTGCATTTCCATAGTCATGCTCAGTAAACTTCAAAGCTTCAATAAAAATAGAATCAGCGGCGGCAAGGTCACCGACATTAATTCTTATTTCAACAAATTTTTCGGAAGCGATATATTCGGAAATGTGATTAACAGCTTTTGAAAGACTGCTTTGCTGAGCATATAAAACAGGCTTTAGTGAAATTATTATAAAGATGACAATATAATTTTGTAATTTTAACATAGCAGAAAGCAATTTTTAAATAATATGAAAAGATAAACTAATGAGGTCAAAACTAAATAATGCTTTTCTATTTACTTTAATAATAATAGAATTTAGCACAATATCTTTTGCTCAAAATAATCCTCTCCCTCAAGTTTTTGAAAAATATATACAGAATAAATTACAATCTTTAAAAGATGAATGGAATGATGAAAATAAAGATATGCGGAAAGTTTTTTATACCGATCTTAATAAGGATGGTTTGAAAGATGCGATATTACAATTCCAGTTTCTTTTTTCATCCTCTGAATTTGGTAATACTGTTGTTTCCAAAATATTTTTTGCTGTATTTTTGAAGGAAAATAATGAGTATAAATTAGTTGATGAGATTGATTTTAGTGGAGGGAACATAAATGTGCCTGGGTTATTCTCGAGTATTGAATTGGTTACAGTGCAGAAGAATAAAATTGAGGCAAAAGTCTATAGATATAATGTATATGACTATCATTGTTGTCCTTCGTATACTGAGGAAGTTGAATTCAAATTTGAAAATAATAAATTAATACCTTTGCATGAAATTAAACAAGAGAAATTCGTTTATCCTAAAATCAGGGACCAAATTGATTTTGGTGAATTTTTCGTAAGCGTCGATAATATAGAATTTTTGGATAGAATTGGGAACAGCTACGTAAATTTAGAAGCTGATGGAGTATTTCTTTTATTAGATTTAACAATTACTAATCACAATAATTATCCAGTAACTTTGTATAGTAGCTTTTTTGAATTGATAGATGACGACTCTAACACATTTAAGATAGCAGTGAATGTTTTACCATATTTAGAATTAATGAAACGCAAAACTATGATTATTGAAGAAATCTCCCCAAAAATTCCAAAGAAAATTTCTTTTATTTTTGAAGTCCCTAATAAATCCATTTATTTTTTAGAAGGTGCAAATAGTGATTATGAGTTACCATCCACCATTTGTTTAGTAAATTCTGAAAAAGAATATTATAATTTTAAGGAGAAAAAGAAGTGACAATAAAAAAATTTGAAAATGTAATTATAGATTTAATTAAAAAATTTAATTCAAATCCATTTAGTTATTTTTATGAGGAAGATTTAAGAGCAACTTTGGCCTTTAATTTGTCGAAATGTTTTAATGAGATAAAATATAAAGTTAGATCCGATTTTACTAAATCGTTAAATATTAATGAATTTTATTCGAACCCAATCAAATGCGAATATCCTCAAAACAAGGGAAAAGAAAACAGATTTGATTTAGTATATATTGAGGATGTAGGACAAGATTTCTACAATTGTGAAGTAAGAATTGCAGTAGAATTAAAATTAGGCTCACATATTTATGATAGATTAGGTAAATTCAGACAGGATATTGAAAAACTACAGAATAAGCTGAATAAAAGTATAAAGTCTCAATTTTTGGGAATCGGTCTTTATTTTTATCAAGGTGAAATTGATTTTAAATCTATTAAAGAATGGTTTCCTCAAAACGCTAAAGATATAGAAGAGGTTCCGTTAAGTGTGCTTGAAAATATAGATTTCAAACCCCGTGGTCTTGAAATTTTAATTATTTCGAAAAATTCCTTATTTATTTTGTCATTTTAAGTCTGTATTACACCAGTATTAAACTTAGCTATTTCTGGATTGTTGTTTGCAACTTCCAAACACATAGAAACCCATTCGCGTGTTTGGGACGGATCAATAATTTCATCAACCCACAATCTTGCTGCAGCATATAGCGGAGTGCTTTTTTCATCGTAAGATTTTAAAATATCATGAAGCAATTTCTTTTTATCTTCATCGCTGAATTTGTGTCCGCTTTTTTCTTCCTGCTTTAATTTTATGTCGAGTAAAACACTGCTTGCC
>JAVHOU010000207.1:0-9702 GCA_036170275.1 Ignavibacteriaceae bacterium | reverse complement strand
CTCATCCTTCTTCTACAATATTTCATCATCCTCTTTGGATTAGGGCGTTATCGATTGAATCAGGACAGCCTTTCTATTATATAATCAGCAGAAATTCAGAAAAATTAATCAACGGAGTTCTTCCTCTCATGAAAACCAAAGGACTGCCTTTTGTTATTTCGGGTATACTTGGAGCAAAACGATTATCGTCATAGCCAAGAACACCATATTGTGGACCCTTAGCTTTTAGTGATGATGTGATGACCTATTTAATTGCCGAAGCACAAAATTTAAATTCTCAAATACCCGGATCGATTCTTCAATTAAAAACAAAGCAAATCCCTCATAAATTCTCTTCTGATCTAAAATCATTAGAATGGAGAATCACCTACTTTAAAAAAATTCCTTCCAAAGATTCTGAATTAGTTTTCGAGAATCGTAAAACAGAAAGGGACATTATAAGAAACATTAAAAGAGCAAAAGAAAATGGCATTGTGTTTTATGAAGCTCAAACTATTGACGATTTAAAAAGCTGGTATAAAATTTATCTAAAAAAAATGCGATTCCATTCTGTACCTTCTCGATCTTTTAAGTTCTTTGAATTTCTTTGGAATACATTTAAACCATCTGGATTGCTTGATGTGAATTTAGCAATTCAAATTTCAGGTTCTGAGAAAAAGGTATTGGCTGGAAATATTAATTATAAGTTCAAAAAAATATATTATGGTGGTTTTAAGGCTGGTGACATGGATAATGCTAAAATAATGTATGGGGATTTATTACTTTATCAGGAATTACTTAATCTTCAAAATCAGAAATTTGAATATTATGATCTTGGAGAAGTACCTAAAAATCTTCATAATCTAGATCGTTATAAAAGAAAATGGGGTGCGGAAAAGGTTCAGATTTATCATTCTTACTGGGGAACAGCATATAATTTCAATAAATGTAATTTGGATATCGATAATTCTGTTGATATTAAGAAAACAATCTGGAGACATATTCCACTGATGATGACAGAAAAGATTGGTAATCTCATAATTCATAACCTATAGTAAAACTATTCACAAGTTTCCCGAAATTTAGAATCATTTTTTTTATCCTAAAACTAAGACTTTTTTTACCTGCCAAGAATGAAGATTTACAATTAAAATATTTAATTTAATATATTAAATTGAAATGTTTCGTTAGAATATCTTAAATCTTTAAAGGTTAGAAATGAAAACTTCAAAATACATAGTAAAACCAAACACCAAGCTAGATCTTTCCAAGTATCTTACAAATGATACTGCCGAATTTAAATCTAAAGATGAAGTTAAAGATCAATTACAAAAAAATATTGAGAGGATGACTGAGCTACAGGATAAGCTTTATGCTCAGGATAAATATTCACTTCTCATAATTTTTCAGGCTATGGATGCAGCGGGTAAAGATTCTACTATCAAACATGTTATGAGCGGATTAAATCCACAAGGCACACAGGTTTATAGTTTCAAACAACCGTCAAAGGAAGAAATTGATCATGGTTATTTGTGGCGAATACAAAAAGTCATTCCGGAGAGAGGCAAAATTGGAATCTTTAATCGCTCACATTATGAAGAAGTACTTATTGTAAAAGTTCATAACTTGTTAAAGTATCAACAAATTCCCGATGAGTTGATGGATGATAAAATTTGGAAAAACAGATATAAGCAAATAAGCGATTATGAAAAATATCTTTTTGAAAATGGAACGGTAATTCTAAAATTCTATTTAAATGTTTCTAAGGATGAACAGAAAAAAAGATTTTTAGATAGGGTTGATGATCCGTCAAAAAATTGGAAATTTTCTGCTGCTGATGTCGAGGAAAGAAAGTTCTGGAAAGATTATCAGAAAGCTTATGAAGACGCAATATCTGCAACGAGTAAAAATTATGCCCCTTGGTATGTTATACCTGCTGATAAAAAGTGGTTTGCACGCTTACTTGTAAGTGAGATAATTGTTGAGACTCTTAAAAAATTAAATCTTGAATATCCAAAACTTTCAAAAGAACAAACAGCACAATTACAGCAATCGAAAGAAACTTTACTTGCAGACTGATATAATTCTGCAATTATTTATGTGTAACTAATTCTATTAATTCTTTTATAGAATTAATAATTAAATCAGGTTGCTCAATTTTTAAAAGTTCTTTTGTTCTGTAGCCGTATAAAACTCCGCAAGTATGCGAACCTGCATATTTCCCGCATTGTATATCAAGTTCCGTATCTCCAACCATCAAGGTATTTTGAACATCAACATTTAGTTCTTTACAGATCAATAAGAGAGGCTCCGGAGATGGTTTATGTGCAATACCGTCTCGCCTTCCCATAACAAGATCAAAATATTTTCTAAGTTTAAAATAATCGATGATCCTATCCGCCTGATCCTGAATTTTTGTGGTAAGCAGAGATATTTTAATGTTCCGATTTTTAAGTCTCGCCAAAGTCTCTTCTACTCCATCATAAACTTTAGAGTATTCCATCTGTTCAAAGTAGTTGATTTTATAAATAGTAATGAATTGTTCGAAGTCGGGCACATCAATATTAAATGCATTAAAAATATCTACAAAGTGTTTCCCGATCATCAAGGCAAATTTGCTTTCATCAACATTAAAATTTATTCCGAGCTTATTTAATGCAAAGGCAGTTGCGTTATAAATAGTTTGGTTTGAATCTACAAGAGTGCCATCAAGATCAAAGCAAAAGTGGTTAAGAGTTAATTGTTTATTTGGTTTCAATCTATTTTGATTCTTCCTTTTTGGGACTTAAATATTGTCAGTAATAATAATTAAAAATATTTCTAAAATAATTTATATAAAATACTTGTTATTAAATTCAAAAAGATGCAATTTTCGCCCAATCTGATTAGAAATAAATTATATGAACCTATATGAGCATAAAAAATTCTCATTATTTTTTTTAAATAAATAAATTTGTCTCATTACGAATGTGAAAATGGGAATTGTTTCCTTTAGAATTTGAAATTTGCTAATAATCAAAAGTTATTCTGTGGCATAATTTTTACTAAAACATTCAATCAATTTCTAACATAAACTAATGGAGCTATATATGAAAAAATCGTTTCTTCTTTTCGCTTTTGGGCTTTCCTTATTTCTCGGGTTGAGCAATTCTATATTTGCACAAGCTGAGCCCGTTTTATATTTCTGTGAAAAATATGGCAATGACGGAGAAGAAGGAGTTAGTGACAGGTTTACTACTGGTTATTTAACTGTTATGGTTAAGTGTGATCATGCTCTTGATCTTAAAAATGTGAAGGTACAATTTGATAAATTTAATAACAGAACCAGAGAGTTCGAGTTTTATAAAAACTATAATTATGTAATCGAGCGGGATATGAAATATGTTTTTTTTGAAAAGAATGATGAAAGTGATCTAAAGTTTGAAGAGCCTGGATTTTACAGAGTTTTCTTATTAGATGATAACGATAAAACAGTTGCCAGTGCATTAATCGAAATTATCTCAAGATAACTTTGAATAAAATGAATTAAGCGGTACTATGTACCGCTTTTTTTATTTTAAATATGTAACTAAATTTTGTTTTAATAATAATAACGACTTTTCCTAATTGAGAATGAACAAATTAAACTTAGGCTGCGGTAAGGACATTAAAGATGGATACGTTAATCTTGATATTGTAGATTACGGCGGAAATCAAATCCACGATATAAACACATTTCCCTACCCTTTTCCAGAAAATTATTTTGATGAAATTTATGCTTCACATGTTCTTGAGCATATTAATAATTTTAATAAAACAATTACTGAGCTTTACAGGATTCTAAAACCAAATGGAATAATGATTGTTTACGCTCCATTCTTCTTAAACACAAAATATTTTGGCGATCCAGATCATAAAATTCCTTTTTCAATCAGAACTTTTGATAATTATGAGTACATCGGTAATCGAAGACTAAAGTTTTATGAAAAGTGGAAATTGAATCATCGCACCAATTATGAAACCGGAGCTCAGTTTGAATTGTTGGAAAAGAAATTTATAACATCGCACTTTGCCGCTCTTAAGTGGATGGATTTTATTGTAAACATCGAACCTGTTATTTATGAAAGATTTTTCTCCGGAATATTTTCACCCGAAGAAGTTTACTTTAAGTTGAAGGCTATCAAGTAATTTTATCTTTTAAAGATTTCTCCCTTCGGTCGAAATGACTATTACTGATTTACTTTTTAAGCTTAAGAGATTCATAAATAATAAGCAACCAGCCAATCAAAAAGCAAAATCCTCCAACAGGAGTTACCATTGCAAAAAATCGTATTCCCGATGTAGAATACATATAAAGCGAAAATGAAAATAGAATTATTCCCAACAGAAAAAATATTGAAGGCAGTTTAGCTTTTATCAAAGTATTTAATGATAATGCAAGTAAAACAACAGAATGAATCAGTTGATATAGTACTCCTGTTTTAAATATCTCAAGCATATCAGAAGTAAGCCTTTCTCTAAGTCCGTGTGCCCCAAAAGCTCCAAATGCAACCGCCGTAAATCCGGAAACAGCTGAAATAATAAGCCATAATTTTTTATCATTCATAAATTTCTAACCTTAAATTGAGTTGAATAGTAAAAACAAATTTTATTAACTTTGCCCACAATTTAATAACAACAAAGAAAAAAAATGAAGAAACTACAAAAACTAATTTTACCATTATTACTTTTACTTATCGTATTCATAATATATAAGTTTTACTTTGCCAAAAGCGGGTTAGGATCATTTGATGATTTTGATCCTAATAATACTGCTGTTAAAGAAATTCGAGTTCATCTTCTTGTGGATCGCGGAATACAACAGCAAGGTGGCGATGCAACATTTTATGTCACTGATAAAAACGGGAAAGTAGTTATGATTAATGGCTCGGTAACATTACCAGCAGGATTTGAGAAAGCAGATGTAATAATTTTAAAAGGGCATTTGAGCGGAAGCAATTTTCACGCACACGAAGTTTTGCTCGATTAATATTTAATGAAAAATTTTGAACTAGTTTCCAATTATAAACCATCCGGCGATCAACCCGAAGCAATTAAACAATTAGTTGAAGGTGTTAATCGAGGTGATAAATTTCAGACCTTGCTTGGTGTAACTGGAAGCGGTAAAACATTTACTATTTCAAATGTAATTCAGCGAACAAATAAACCGACATTAATTATCTCACATAACAAAACTCTTGCTGCACAACTTTACTCAGAGTTTAAAGCTTTCTTTCCAAATAATGCTGTAGAGTTTTTTATCAGCTACTACGATTACTATCAACCTGAAGCTTATGTTGTATCGCGTGATGTTTATATCGAAAAAGATTTTTCTGTTAATGAAGAAATAGATCGTTTAAGATTAAAAGCCACAACATCTTTAATCGAAGGGCGCAGAGATGTAATTGTGATTGCAAGTGTAAGTTGTATTTACGGTATCGGGGCACCGGATGAGTATGCAAAACAAATCATCTTCGTAAAAAAAGGAGAAAAACTTGATCGCAAAAAATTCTTGCGAGAACTTATAGATATTTATTATTCAAGAAACGATGCTGAGTTCAGTCGTGGAACTTTCCGTGCACGAGGCGATGTAGTTGAAATTATTCCTGCTTACCAGGATGAGGAGGCTATAAGAATTGAATTTTGGGATAACGATGTTGAAAAAATTTCTATTATAGATTCAGTCACAGGAAAAATAATTCGCGAAGTTGAATCTGTTCCAATTTATCCAGCAAAATATTTTGTTACTGATCGAAGTAAAATGCAAAAAGCTATTTACAACATTGAGCAGGAGCTCTCTGAACAATTAGATGTTTTACGTAAAGAAGAAAAATATTTAGAAGCACAACGACTTGAGCAACGAACTAAGTTTGATATCGAAATGATGAAAGAAATTGGTTATTGTTCCGGAATAGAAAATTATTCGCGACACATGGATTTACGTGAACCAAATTCACGTCCTTCAAATTTGTTCGATTATTTCCCTGAGGATTTTCTTTTAATAATTGATGAGTCGCACGTAACTATTCCGCAAGTACGCGGAATGTATCTCGGGGACAGAAGCCGCAAGCAAACTTTAGTTGATTATGGATTTCGCCTCCCATCTGCACTTGATAATCGCCCGATGAAGTACGAAGAGTTTATGGGAATGCTGAAACAAGTGATTTTTGTCAGTGCAACTCCCGCGGATTATGAATTGGAAATGAGCGGTGGAGTTATTGTAGAACAAATTATTCGCCCAACCGGATTGCTTGATCCTGAGATTGAAGTGCGACCGATTAAAGGACAGATTGATGATTTGATTGCTGAGATCAGAAAAAAAACTGAAGTTAAAGAAAGAATTCTTGTTACAACTTTAACAAAAAAAATGGCAGAAGATCTTTCGGATTATTTAGATAAGATTGGAATAAAAGTAAGATATATTCATAGCGATATTGATTCTTTAGAACGTGTTGAAATACTTCGCGATCTTCGTTTAGGTGAGTTTGATGTTTTGGTTGGAGTAAATCTTTTAAGAGAAGGTTTGGATTTGCCCGAGGTTTCTCTTGTTGCAATTATCGATGCGGACAAAGAAGGATTTTTACGAAGCGAAAGATCGCTAATGCAAACTGCAGGAAGAACTGCCCGTAATGTTAACGGCAAAGTAATTATGTATGCTGATAAGATTACTGAATCGATGAGAAAAACAATTACTGAAACAAACCGTAGAAGAAAACTTCAAACAGAGTATAATGAGAAGAACGGAATTGTTCCTGCAACGATTTACAAATCGATGGAAGAGATTCTTTCCTCAACTTCGATTGCTGATATTCGAAAGAAAGATGACAAAGAAAGTTACGGTTTTTCAAAAGTTGCTGAACCTATTCTCAAGTATATGGATAAAGAACAAAAAGAAGATTTAGTTGAACAGTTAACAACAGAAATGCATAACGCCGCAAAAGATCTTGAGTTTGAAAAAGCCGCTAATCTGCGCGATGAAATTCATAAACTTAAAAAGATGATCGGATAACTTTCAGTCTTCAGTCATCAGTCTCCAACTTATTCTTAGCGAACTTAGCGTTTCTTCTTTGCGTACTTTGCGTGAAATGTTTTTCATTTTATTTCTCGCAAAGATCACAAAGTGATTTTCGCAAAGGACGCGAAGAGGTAGAATTAAATTTTAATAATTGAAGAAAGTTCATGTGGAATTAATTCCCCCTTGTATGTTACCTTTTCTAAAAACAATCCTGATGGCGGGGCAGTAAATTTGGCTGGTTCATTTGATTTATTATTTAAATAAAACAAAATATCTTTTTCAGATTTTCTTCCACGTCCAACTTCAGCTAATATTCCCACAATTCTTCTCACCATTTTCCAAATAAAGTGTGAGCCAATTATTCTGATAAGAATTAATTCCCCTTCTTCTTTTAATTGTATGTCATCAATCAAAACTTTTGTTGATTTTTCTGTTGGATCATCGTCAGAGAATGAAGAATAATTGTTCATTCCTAAAAATAATTTTGATGCTGATTCCATTTTCTTAAAATCAAGATCATCCTTTATCCACCAGACAAAGTTTTTACCAAAAGCTGTTCGCCTTTTTGATATCTGGTAAACATAACTTCGCGATGTTGCATCGTGTCTTGCGTGAAATTCTTTGTTTGTCTTTTCAACTTCCAGAATGGTAATATCGTGTGGAAGCATGTCATTTAATTTCATTCTAATAATTTCCGGAGCCAAAACAGTTTTTACATCAAAATGTGCAACCTGGCAAAGTGCGTGAACTCCGCTATCCGTTCTACCTGAACCTTGTATATCAAGGAATAAATCACCAAAAACCTCTTGCGCAGCTTTTAAAATTGAGCCTTGAATTGTCTTTGCATTCTCTTGTTTCTGCCAACCGGAATAACGAGTTCCTTCATATTCAATAAATAGTTTAAACCGGGAATAATTTTGATTCGTTGTTTTGTGTTTATCAGGGGCAAATGGTTTGCCTTTAAATTGGCTCCCAAATTTGCTTTTAAACTTATCCTTTGAGTAAAACTTCTTGTCTCTCAATTAAGTCTCGCTGTTTCTTCTGCATAATCGAACTGAGTTTCATAAACTCTAACTTTAACGGCTGAAATGTTTGACGGCAGTGGACACTTTTTTATTTCAGATAAAAGATAACTGCAAATGTTTTCTGCAGTTGAATTAAAATCCACAATAACTTTTTTTGAATTCATCTTTTCTAAGAACTCAAGAACAATTTTATCATCCTCGTTTACCATAAAAGAATGATCAAGCTTTTCAATAACAGGGATGATTATTTTTTCAACATCGTAATAATCGATTACCATTTGGTTTTTATCTAATTCCCCTTCAAACTCAACCATCATTTTATATGAATGTCCGTGAATGTTTTTGCATTGTCCAAAATGCTCAGGAAGTCTGTGCCCCATTTCCCAACGAAATTCTTTAGCTATTTTCATTTTTTGTTAACCTAATTTTAATTTCACAGGATTTTGTCTCACATCAAAAACAGAAACTATTTTAATATTATCGTTTTCGAAAGAATAATAAATCGTAATTTGTTTTGTTAATACCGAGCGGCGGATTGTTACTTTTTTTGGACTCTTAGGAAATAATTCAGGATAGAGAACTATTAAATTAATTCTTTTATTAAGTTTTCTAGCAAATTCTGAGACTTCTTTTTCTGACCAATTTAAACTAATAAAATCAAAAACACCTTTAAGATTATTTCGAGCTCGATCAGACCATTTTAGTTTATAACCATTTTTCATAAATCTTTTTTACTTCAGAATGATTAACAACTCTACCCGCCTTTATATCTTCCAATCCTTTTTCAATAGATGCTTTTTCAGCTTCAGAAATCTCATCCCACCAATCAGTTTCTTTTGGATGGTCTTTAAGAAGTTTGATTTTAGCAATCATAGATTCATCTTTAAGATTTGTTATCCAATCAATAATTTTAAGTTTCTCACTGTCTAAATTCATTTTCTTTTCCTCAATCTAAATTTTCTTTTCGAAGTTATATTTTATAAATCGAAAACACAAGATCCACTCACACACCCTTTGTTTCAGGATGCCATATAAATTTATGCATCTGAAGTTGAAATCTAACATTTAATTTATCTTCTAAAATCCAATTAACTAATTGAACAGGTTCAAGTTTTCCAAAGACTACTGAAAGAAGTAATTCACATTTTTTATCTAAAGAATATTTTGAGATGATTTCTTTTGTCCAATCATAATCTTCTCTGCTTCCAATAACAAACTTTAACTCATCATTTGGTTTTAAGTAATCAATATTTTCATAAAGATTTTTCTTTTCCATTTCGCTTGAAGGACATTTTAAATCCATAATTACTTTCACTCGTGGATCAATATCTTTTATAGAAAGACTTCCACCTGTTTCAATTAAAACATTAAATCCTTCGTTGCAAAGCTGTTTTATCAATTCTAAACAATCTTCTATTTGGACTAATGGTTCACCTCCGGTTATCTCAACAAGTTTGCAATTGTATTTCTTTACTTCATTGATTATTGAGGGAATTGCCATATCTTTGCCATCATAAAAAGCATATTCTGTATCGCAATAAGTACATCTGAGGTTACAGTAAGTTAAACGAACAAATACGCATGGAAGCCCAACTGCAGTGCTTTCACCCTGAACTGAATAATATATCTCATTAACCTTAAGCATAAAAAGTTTTATTTTTACTC
>JAVHOU010000206.1:0-9712 GCA_036170275.1 Ignavibacteriaceae bacterium | reverse complement strand
TATTGAATGAAGCTGTAATCCATCATATTCTGATTCGCGTTCAATTCTATCGGCTACCCAGGTAAACTTTATTTTAGTACCAGTCGCAGGAAAATAAATATCATTAATAAATAAACCTGCGGTTATAATATCTGAACATCCAAACGGCGGAAAGTTCAGACTTCTAATTCCCGTAATATCAAAATCGGATTGCACGCAGCCGATAAAGTTTGTTAATCCCGGTAAATTAAAAATATCACCATGTTTATGAATTAAAACATCACTTTTAAGATCTTCAACTGTTGGAATCATTAATTCTCCGATAATTTCTGGCTTATAAATAATAGTTCAATAATTATTCGAAAGTAATTTCAATTAAATGAGGATAGTATTCTTCAAACTCTATGTAAGTTATATAAATAGTCTTTCCATCATCTTTAGCAAAAGATGGATGTTCCTTGCCTGCGTAAATAAGTTCAAGTTGGGGTCCTTTAATTCTACCTTGAGGAACAACCTGCCAGAGTTCTAACGGCTGACTCCAGGGGCCCCAGGGAGTAGGTGAAGTTCTGCCTACAATTTTCCCTGATAATTCGAATGAATGAATGGAAAGATAACACCCGAGATATTTATTATAATTAACAGATAATTCATTAGGCATACCAGAAAAGACAGGTTCGGATTTTTTTACATTATTTGTCCATCCATCTTTTTCTGATATGAAATATTCATAGCGATCAATTTTTTCAATTTCATCAGGTTTGATTCTTCCAAGATAAAGATTATGATTGCCGCTTCGATCATTCTTCGTACCATATAAATACACATAGTCATTACCATCTTCATAAAGAATTGCAGAAGCAAAACCAGGATCGTCTGCATTCCATAAAATGTATGAACCATTTTGAAAAACTCTTTTGAAGTTCCAGTCTTTTTCATTGCCAACAGCAAGTCCGGAACCGATTACAATAAAGTTCGCGGGTGGTCCACCCTCTTCAAGCATTTTTATTTTTATGAAAAAAAGATAAATCTTGTCTTTAATTGCAACTCCGTGCAAACACCATATCCTGTACCAGTTATAATCTTCATCAGCTTCGTGCGGAATTAATTGTTTAAGCTGTCCGCTGCCATCAATGATGTACTTAAAGTTTCTTAATCCATTTTCTCCTGTTTTATCAAAACACAATAATCCCGTATTTGTAATCATCTTTTCCAATCCGCCAATTCCGGTCATATCAACAGGTCCAAGTGGAACACCACCCGGATACCAGAGACTCTCGCCTTCTGTTCTTTTCCCAATAAGAGTATCTCCAAAGAAAAATAAACATTTATCCTTAAGGGGAATGGAGTACGCACCGTCCTGCCCTACCATTTTATTGGGATTGCTAACGAACTGAGCACCGAGATCTCGTACATTTAAAACTTTTATTGATTTCATTTTAGATTAGTTCTTTAAAAAATTTGCCGGTACTAAATTTTAATTAGTGCCGGCATAAATTATCAGTAACTACTTTAGAAGAACCATTTTATTAGTTTGAACAAAATCATTTGTTATAATTCTATAATAATAAATACCACTAGCTAAATTCCTGGCATCAAAGTTAACAACATAGCTTCCTGCAGATCTGAAACCATTGACAAGTGATTTGACCTCTTTACCTGATGCATCATAAATACTGATCTGAACATCTCCTGACTGTTTCAATGAATATGTAAAACTGGTTGACGGGTTAAATGGATTTGGATAATTCTGTGACAGATTATATTCACTTGGAATACCTGAAATTTGTTCTTCAACAGCAGATGATCCAATAACTTTAACCATATGATTCATTGAGGTATCAGCACCTGACAATTCCTGATCTACATCCTGATCATTTAAAAACTTCAGCATATCTATTGTGTTTACTGTTACAAGATAACCAATAGGGAAATCACCGCCTGTTTGTCCTACCTGCAGATTAACAGTTGCTTCATAAACAACGTTTGCGTTATGCAGATATCCCTGATCAGAAAGTAAATTTATCCATTTCATTCCTGCCGGTCTGGTAATTACAGTATCGATATTTCCCCAAACGGGAGGAACTGAAGTGTCAAGTTCCAGATTACCAAAACCCATCGGGGCATTGTAAGTACCGCTTATGAAGGACCAATCTTCCGGAACAAGAATTGCGAGAGCACCTTTGTGCGCATTATTCTGTTCGGCGTTCATATCGGAAACAGTAATAACAGCGGTGAAGGTTTCTCCGGCATTAATCTGAGTCGGTTGATTTACATCTTCTATAAGACATCCTGCAAAAGAAAAGATTGCAATTATGCCTGCAAAAAGTGTAAGTATTTTTAATAATTTCATTTTAGTCTCCTGGAATAAAAGTGCCCGCAATAATCTGCGAGCACACTGAAAAACGTTTTTACTTTAACAATAACATCTTAGCTGTTTGAACAAACTCAACTCCATCAGATCCTTTAGCACTTATATTGTATAAGTATATTCCGCTTGGCAGATCTGAAGCGTTAAAATTCAGGTTGTGTCTTCCTGCCTGAAACATTCCATTAGCAACAACTTTTACAAGTTCACCAATTGAGTTGTAAACTGATAATGTAACTTCAGATTCAACTGGTAGACTGAAATTTAAAACTGTTGATGGGTTGAATGGATTCGGATAATTCTGGGAAAGACTGAACTCTTTAGGAATCGATAAATTGGCTTCAATAACTTTGGAGTATTCAAATTTTCCATTAAAGTCCATTTGTTTTAGACGATAAAATTGTTTCCCTGATACTGAGCTTTGATCAACAAATGTGTAAGATGATCTCTGTGTTGTGGTTCCGTTTCCACTCACAAAACCAATTTTATTAAACACACTATTATCACTACTTCTCTCAATATCAAACCCAAGATTGTTCGTCTCTGTTGCAGTTTCCCATTTGAGTTGCATGCCATTTTTAGTTCCTGTCGCTGCGAAAGAAGTCAGCTCAACAGGAACAACTCCTGAGACTGTTATAGCATTATTCAAACTAGCTGCGTACCAAGTAGCATCAGTAAAATCAAGTGCTGCATCCGATACAAAATAACCTAAATTGAAGTTTCCCTGAGTAACACCAGGTGTCATTGTTACGTAGAGAGTAGCATCCAGAGTATCTGGAATTACTGTTTGTGCGGTTGAAGATTGATAAACGAGCCACTTCATATCTGCACCGCTAGGGTATCTGCCTTCAAGAGAATCAGTCCAGAAATCAACTTGTCCACCTGGTTCATTATCCGGAACATTTGCCGGAAGGAACAGACAATAATCATTGTATGCACCTGTGAACCATACTGAATCAACCTGCCAATCATTTGGAAGTCTCAAACCAACTATTGCATAATGCGGATTAGCATCTACATTACCTTCTACTTTAACTACTACTGAGGCTGTAAATTGTTCCAAACCCTGAACGGATGAAGGCTGGGTAACTGAAACAAAATAAAAACATCCCGCCATTATCAATGCGGTAATTACAAGAACAGATATTTTTGCAACTTTGTTTTTCATGTTGCTTGCTCCTTTTTTAGTTATAGATTGTTGTTTATTAAAAATGAATCCGAGTAAAGAGAAAACAAAAGGACCTCCTTTCAGAGATGATTATTTAATTAATGATTTAATTAGAATATCTGAAAATTCTCCGGGTTTTAATTCTACGTTTATAATATTGTCATTCACTTCTAAAGTTTGAATTTTATTTCCAAGTAAATCAATTGATTCCGCCTGAAATTCAGTAAATAATTTACTATTAATTTTTGCAGTTTGATTATTCTGACTATCTGCATTCAATAACCTGATTACAACTCCTTGCTCAGTAGATTTAAGATTAAGCAGAATAATATTCTGATTATCAATGGTCAAATATTCTTCTGATGATGGTGCAGCACGAAACCAGCTTTTTCTGAATTGCAAAGGTGTGTTCAGTTCATATCCAAGCATCGAAGTTTTTGCAGGATCAAAACTTCCTTCTCCCGAATTAAATGCATATCTAAAATCAATCTTACCCGTCAGGATCTCATGCCTGTTCCAATCATTCGGAAAATTAGTGACGGGGTTGGAAATAATCACAGGATTTCCTGCTGTACCATCTTTGCGTATCCTGATTACTCTTGCATCAGCGGTTGACCATATAATATTCTGATTCTCATTAAATACCGACACTGATCTTCTCAGTGACACACCATCGTGATCAATTCCTGGAAGTCTGTCTTTATCCAGTTCGATAAAACCGCCAAGTATTTCTGATTTGACTTTTGCATTCTGAATATTAAAAGAAAACGGCAGACCATATTCTTCCAGCAATTTGGGCGTCTTCATAGCTTCGAGGTTTACGGTTGCGTCAACAAATACTCTATCAATACCATCCAGCAGAGTAAAATCTATGTTTTCTATTACATCATTTTCTCTTTTAATTCTTAGAGTTATTCTGACAGGACTCTCATCAATAATTTCATAAGTGACCTTAATACCTGATATTGATGAATGATTTTGATTCAACTGAAACTTTTCAACTGTCGGATCAGCAAATCCAAAACTGCTTTTATCGTTAATTAATTGCTTACCTGATTTTTTATCTACAATGCCTGTAACTGATAAACGATTGGTATCAAATGTAATTTTATAAAATTGATTTTCTATTGAGTTAACCGTCTTTTTTAATACGTTCACTGACTGTGTTGGTGCGGATTTTTGTACGAGTAAATATTTTTTATATCCAAACGAAGGAACATCTCTTGCAATAAAATACTGCTTGTGATCTTTTCTGAAACTTTGAACGATTCTATTTGTAACCGCGTCAACAATATCATACTGCGGAGTAGTATCGAACGGATATTGAACTTCCACTAAATCATTCCTCATCCACGAAAGAGTATTGAATACTATCAGACCTTCAGAAA
Source organism: Ignavibacteriaceae bacterium (assembly GCA_036170275.1). Taxonomy (GTDB): domain Bacteria; phylum Bacteroidota; class Ignavibacteria; order Ignavibacteriales; family Ignavibacteriaceae; genus IGN3. The sequence goes on along the minus strand of JAVHOU010000206.1, from coordinate 4,812 downwards.
CAAGACTTTCTTCCGGTTTAGAAATGCGGTGTAAGGCTTTTAATAAAACTGCTTCTGCTCCCAGATAAGCATTTTCAACATAGTTTTCTCTATACTCCATTGTTAATTTATTTTCTTTAGGCGAGCCGTACCCAAATTCTAATCCACTGCCATGCCCGCTGAACCGCAGCATACTTTTATAAGCTTCACTGAGTTCCCAATTCATTGGTCGTTTTGTACTGTCCAGTATATTGCTTAGAGTTGATAATTTTTCCGCTGATAATAACTGATGCTGACTCCAACGTGCTTTTATATTTCTTTCAAATTCACCTTGATAGAAAATATCCCAGTTAGATGTCCAGTCGCCTCTTAAAATTGGAAGTTTGCTATAAGCTTCGGAATTAATTAATTCCTTTGTAAACTTATTTACATCGCTGCTGATGAACTTAGGATAATCATACTGTTCATTCCATTTCATAGCAAGAAGATATTGATGAGCTGCAAGAATGCTGTTATCACTAAAAGATGTATTTATTAAAATTATATCCGGTTGATAGTTTCTGGCTTCAAGTTTACTTATTCTTTCCCATATCATTTGTTCAACTGTAAATAGATTATTTGACTCCAGTCCGTATGATTTTCCTTCGTTGTAAGCCTCATTCAAATATGTGACTACTTCGCTTCCATCAGCCGCCTCCCATTTAAATACTTTTGGCAGCTTCCGTTGAAGTTTATAATCACTGTAAAATTCATTTATTCCTTCTGCCAGAAATTTTACACCTGCTTTTGAAAGCGCCTGCGGTAAAAACCAGGCTTCACCAGGAACGTCATTATATACAGCACCGTTAAAAGTAAGTCCATATTTATTTCTATACTCAAGAGCTTTATCAAAAGATCGCAGCATTTCTTCCTCAGAAACCCATCCGGTAAATGGATTTGTGTATATGGGAGACAATGCTATTCTGCCCTCTTTAATCAAACCGATCAGTTCATTAAATTTTTCTGCACTTCTCAATTTTTCATAAGCTTCTAACTGCCACGTCGTTTCCATCGTCCAATGAAAATCAGGATGTTCCTTACACATTTTTAATACATCGTCCAGTGTGTTACAATGCAACTCTTCGATTACAGGCTGCGGGTGTGTGTAGCCTACATCTGTATGATTCAGAAGCATAATGTGAAGACTATATTTTTTTCTTTTTTCAAGCTGAACGTTTTTCTTGATTACATCACTGCCCAGAGTAAGTTCTGCCTGGACATTAGTGTTCTGCGTTATCTCGGGTATATAGAACGAATGGCGGGTTTGTCCAAAGGCAACGGAATCCACCTTAAACTCATAAGGATTGTTATTAAAGTTAATTCTGAAAGTAGAAGTGGGCAGCCCCTGATTTAATGAATTAATCTCAACATCAATTCTCTGTTTTAATTCGTTATTTATCCTTTTAAAATAGATTGTGGAAACAACATTAAAATCAGATTTCTTATTTTCTGATCTTATCAAATACTTTACATCAGTAACGGGACTGCCATTACTTTCTAGAAGACGCGCATAAAATCCCCATTCCCATTTAATCATTCCAAAGAAAGCCAATCCCAGATTCGTGTGAGTATTCAGAACCCTGACTATAAGCTCGTTAGCTCCTTTCTTTAACTCAACTCTTACAGTATCCTGATCCTGCAAAGCATTTCGTGCATTATCTGTTGAATAAATTTTTTCTTTATTAAGGAAAATTTTTATTTGTGAATTGCTGCCGAATGTAAGAAGTACTTCCCTATCAGATTCGCTAATAATTGTTGTAAAAGCATAACCGGCTCTTGAGTACCAGATTTTTACAGGAATGCTGGTGTTAACATTCCACTCAAGTGTACTGTTAAAGTCTACAAACCCTTTCTTATCAATTGATTGCAAAAACCATAACAACTTTTCATTTTCCGGCAGTAATGATGTTGAATAGCTTCCTTCATAAGGGGAAATGTCAGGCTCACCTAATGCGACTGTATCTTTTGGATTACCAAATCCCACCAGTGGAAATTCAACCGGACCTGTAACTAACCAGGCAGGAATAAATCCCTGAGCATTTGCATTAATAATTTTTTCATTACTTTTATCCTGTGCTGCGGCAAATAACCACGGTATTAAAATAAATAGTAATGTAAATATATATGATCGTTCTATTTTCAAATTAAACTCTCTTTATCTGATTAATATCATTTTCTTCGTTTGCATGAATTCCTCTGCTTCCATCCTATAAAAATAAACTCCCGAAGATAATCCGCCAGCGATGGAAGAAGAACTGAAATCAATTTCATAACTGCCGGCATCATAGTTTTTATTTACTAATTCATATACCATTTCACCTAACGTATTGAATATCTTTATTGATACCCTTGTGGATTTAGACACATCAAATGAAATTTTTGTTGAAGGATTAAATGGATTTGGATAATTCTGATTCAGACTGAAATTATCGGGTAAGCTTACATTGTTATCAGTAACAGATGTAGTAGAATCATTAATTTTTAAGTAAATAAACCTCGGCCTATAAATATCAGCATTAGTGAAGTGATCCCAAAAATCAAAAGTGTTTACATTGTAACTGATAAGCAGTTCATTCTTATTAGATAGATTTGGATGTGCTTTTGCATTATAAACAAAAATATCCGGATCAATAGATACTTCGGGACAATTATAAACTGAATAAAAAATTCCAAAGGGACCGACTGGGCTTTCGCCGATCTTGAGTGCTACACTATTACCGTTTTGGAAGACCAATAAATATTTCTCATTTTTAATTGGAGTAACACTAAACTCCTGTGAAATACCATTTGTTATCGGTGCGCAATTTTCGATTGCACTTCCCCAATCAGATCCATTCCAGTATTTCCATCGATCAAAGTTTTCAATTTCCTGAGGGAGAACGCGAGCGGCAACAAGTTCTTTCCCTGATGAATTACTTCTAGGCCCATAGACATAAATATAACCATCCGGATTTGGATTACCCGAAGTACCTGTCATCGGCATAATTGCCTGCCCTATTACGATATCCCAATTCTCTATAGTGTTTTTAACAAATAAAGGTGTGTCAAACTGTTCAACAGAGGAAATAAAATTAGCGGGATCCATAGTAAATTTGAGAAGTGCCACACCATTAACTTCAAAACCAAGGCCTCCTGTTGTACTGTTTAACCGAAGAGCAAAAATATAAATTGTATCATGGACTGAAATTCCATCCATCAGCCAGTACCAGTCTCCGGCTTTTGCGTTTGACGTATTAGGTACAAAGATGGTTTGTGCAGTACCGTTAGAATCTTCTCTCCAGAAAAATTGGATTGCATTCGTATCGGGATTATTGCTTTGCAGTAACGCTAAGCTATTATTAATCATCTTGGTGTTTAATCTGTGATTACTACTATCTACATCACCAATAAATGTATCGCTGAATAAAATTAATTGTTTTCCGGCAGGATTGTCAGAAGGTGCATCAAAACTATTTAAAGGAATTGAGTAAATCCCATCCGCTCCTGTCCATCCTTTATTTCTGTCCAAAAGATTATCCCATTCAGATGCAGGGCGGGTTTCATAAGTTATAAGGCATAAATTGGAATCAGGAACTCCTATTGGATGCGGGTAAGAAAGCGGAGCCCAGGCCGGATTGCTCGCACCTAATAAACCGGATGTAGCTTTGGTTGTTATGTATCCAAGATTAAAACATCCCAGTGTTTGCCCGACCTTTAATTTTAACTGAACATTAAATGAAGTTATATTATTATAAGAATAACCCTGATCGGAAATCAGTGCAATCCATTTCATATTCGTCCCGAACTGATTAGAAGGATAATATAAGTCCAGGGAATCTTTCCACTCGGGAGAGATAGTCAGATTACCATTTCCTAAAACTGAAGAATAAGCTGCTGAAATAAATTCCCAGTCCGATGGTGCGATTATCCCTAAAATTCCTTTGTGTGTATTTGGTTCAGGTACAATATTATCAGTTATGACCAGACTAATATCAATGATTTCCCCTGGCTGCGCTGAAGCCGGCTGATTAACCGAATCAAATAAACAACCTGTAAAAAATTGAAATAATAAAAGTGATATTGTGATCGTTAAATATTTAATTTTCTTCAAAACCATTTTAATTAAGTCCTATCATGACTGAAAATCTATGTACATTATCAAAAACTTTTTCGGAAAGGACAAAAGCATAATCAATCCTTGTCGATAAATTCCCAAACACCGGAGGTGTTAATCCCATTCCTAAACTCCATTTTCCTTCATCAACATTTATTCTATGTCCTCCTCTTATTGAAAAGTATTTTAAGAATTGCAATTCGACACCGATATTCACACATTCATTATTGTCTGTCGGATGAACAAGTTCAGCCGCTCCCGTGAAAACCAGATCATCACTGATCATTAATTTATCTGAAGCACTAAGTCTGAAAAGAAGCGGTGTTCTGAAATCCTGATTCAGCAAACGCATATCCGGTCCAAAGTGCTGAAGTGAAAAACCAAGAGTCAGATCTCTAAACCCTGTTGCATATATTGCCCCTATATCAAAAAGGACATTATTAATTGAATACTCATCAAGTTTTTCGTGAACATATTTTACCTGCATTCCAATGGATAATCTATCAGTAAATCTTCTTGCAGCAGCCAGACCAAAGACATAATCACCGGCACTCACCATTCTTCCCGTCCCATCAGGCATTAATGCCGTTGTTTCTTCAAACTCATTAATTTGAAGTGCTGCTGCACTTACTGCAAATACAAAAGATACCAGAGGAAACGCAAATACAGCTGAATTGTACTTGCTGTTTGCTAACCAGCTA
>JAVHOU010000205.1:0-9738 GCA_036170275.1 Ignavibacteriaceae bacterium | reverse complement strand
TATATAATTCAATTACTTATATAAATTCCAGCAACACTTTTTGACTATTATGCCCATTTCGAAGGAGTCTTCGACTGAGAAATCTGTTAAATAAATTGATCCAGATTTCTCACCCGATAAATCGGGTTCGAAATGACATTTTGATTACAGACAATAATTTTTAGATAAAATGTTAATCCCAGATAAAATTTCCGCATACTTAAATAAACGAGCTTCCAGCATTTGGCATATTGAAAATGATTACAAAAAATATTTTCAAAAAGTAGTCGTCGTTCCATCAATTTCGGAATCAGATAATCTTCCATCCCTCATTAATTCATTAGAACAAAATGATGAATTGGAATTACTCAATACGCTATTACTTATTGTTGTAAATAATAGTATTTCATCGTCAGATGAAGTTAAAAACGATAATCAAAAAACATTAACCTATCTACAAAATATCCAAAGTAAGATTAAAATTTCATTCATTGATGCAGCGAGTGCCGGTAAAGAAATGGATGATAAAAACGGCGGAGTTGGTTTAGCTCGTAAAATTGGAATGGATTTAGCCCTATTAAAATTTGATTACTTTTCAATAAACAAAAAAGTAATTATCTGCACAGATGCTGATTGCGTGGTGGATTCAAATTATCTTTCTGCAATTTCAAATGAGATAAACTACAATAACTATGAAGCAGCTATTGTTAATTTTGCTCACGATATATCCGGTGAAGATGAAGAGACAAAAGCAATTATTTGCTACGAAATATTTTTACGTTATTATGTCCTTGGATTAAGCTATGCAAAATCAGAATATGCATTTCATACAATTGGTTCTACAATGCTTTGTACTCCCGAGGCTTATGTTAAAGTTGGCGGAATGAATAAACGCAAAGCTGCTGAGGATTTTTATTTGGCTGAAAAGCTTGCAAAGATTTATCCAATCGGAAAAATTAAATCAACATTTGTTCATCCATCTAAACGAAGTTCGTGGCGTGTGCCATTTGGAACCGGAAGAAGTGTTGATAGATATCTATCCAATTCTCGCGACGAATATTTACTTTATGATCCTAAAAACTTTGTAATACTTAAAACGTGGCTGGAAATATTTAATGATACTTCAATTTCGAATCAATTTGATTTAATTCGGATTTCAAAAAATATTCATCCTGCTTTATCAGATTTTCTTACTCAACATGATTTCGAAAATTTCATCAATAAAGTATTATTAAAGAATAACAATCCAATTGAGATGGAAAAGCAAAAACATTTTTGGTTTGATGCTTTCAGAACATTAAAACTAATTCATTATTTTCGTGATACAACTTATCCGAATATAAATATGTTTGATGCTATTGACGGACTTTTGCAATTATTGAACATTGAAAATAAGATTAAAAGAAATTCAGCAAAACCAGATTTAGAAATACAAAAAGAATATTTACTTCTACTTAGAAAAATTCAAAGCTAAATATGATTATAAAAACAAATCCTGATGAATTTGAAAATTTTGTGATCGATGCTTCCAACTTTAAAGGAAACTGTGAGGCTGTTTATTTTCCGGAATCTTTACAAGATGTAATCTCAATACTTAAAGAAGCTAACTCAAAAAAAACTAAAGTTACGATAGCTGGGAATGGAACCGGATTAACCGGTGCACGCGTTCCGCAAAATGGAATTGTTATTGCAACTGATAAACTCAATAAAATTTTAGAGATAAATGAAAAAGAATTTTATGCTTTGATTGAACCAGCAGTTTTACTTTCAGATTTTCAAAAAGAACTGAAACAGCAAAATCTTTTCTATCCGCCTGATCCAACTGAAACTAATTGTTACATTGGCGGAACAGTCGCTACAAATGCTTCCGGTGCTAAAACTTTTAAATATGGTCCTACTCGTGATTATGTTATAGCTTTAGAAATTGTTTTGGCTGATGGAGAAGTTTTAAAACTTGAACGCGGAAAACAAAAAGCAGTTGGTTATAATTTAGTGTTAACAACTCAATCGGGGAAAAACATTTCATTGAAAATTCCTGATTACACTTTTCCTGCTGTTAAAAATGCTTCTGGTTATTTTGTAAAACCTGATATGGATGCAATTGATTTGTTTATTGGTTCTGAAGGAACTCTTGGGATTATTACAAAGATTAAACTTAAACTTCTTCCCCAACCCGAAGATACAATTTCCTGTGTTGTCTTTTTTGAAGATGAGACAACAGCATTAAATTTTCTTGATGAAGCGAGAGAGGATTCATTTCATAACAGAAAGAATAATGCAAACGAAAAAATAAATGCTCTTGCTCTGGAGTTTTTTGATGAACGCTCCCTCAAGTTTTTAGCAAAAGATTTTTCTGCAATTCCTGATGATGCACAAGCTGCAATTTGGTTTGAACAGGAATCAACTGCCGATACGTTTGATTCAATTCTAGATGTGTGGAATAGTCTAATGCAAAAGCATAGCGTAAATGAAGAAACAGCCTGGTTTGCTTTCAGCGATGCTGATAAAGAAAAGATAAGGGAATTCCGTCACGCAATTTCCTGGAAGGTTAATGAGTACGTTGTAAGAAATAATTTTAGAAAACTCGGGACTGATGTTGCCGTGCCAGATAAATCATTCCGTGAGTTTTATTTTACCTTACAGAACTGGGCAAAGCAGAGCAATATTGATTTTGTTTCTTATGGTCATTTTGGAAATTCACATATCCACTTAAACTTTTTACCAAAAAACGATGCTGAGTTTAATGAAGGTAAAAATCTTTATAGAAAAATTTGTGAAGAAGCTGTAAGATTAGGCGGAACAATTTCCGCTGAACACGGAATTGGCAAAGCTAAACGCGATTACCTTTTAATGATGTATGGCGAAGCTAACATTCGCAAAATGGCAGCACTAAAAAAATCTTTAGACCCAAATCTTATTCTTGGAATTGAAAATATTTTTGATGAGAAGTTTTTGAGATTTTAAACCACAAATTTGGAAGAACCCTGGTCTTAATTCAAAGACCAATTAATTTTTTCATATAGCTCTATAAATTTTTCTGCCTCTTTTTTATTATATGTTTGGACAAACCTAATTTTACCCATTACAGATTGTTGAATATTTTTAGATTTAAACTCTTCTTCATAAAATTCCACTGCTTTATGGACCCCATCTGTAATCATCATAATTAATATATTTTCTAATTTTTCATAAACACTTTTGGGGATGTTTGGTTTATGTTTTTTAATATCCAAACCCACTGCTATAATTTCTGAACTTACAATTCTTTTAGAAAATTTTCGTTTTGATTCATTTATAATAAAACCATTTTTCAGTATTGATTTTTCAATTTTATATATTGCTTTTTTCAACTCTGACAATCTTCCTGACACTATTATATCATCAATCCATCGAGTATAACTTAAATTATGTTTTTCACATATCATTTGAATATCAAAATCCATTTTCCAAGCAATGAGATTAGAAACCATAGGACTTGTTGCAAATCCTTGCGGAAGTTGATCATTGAATGTAACTAAATCGGTTAAAACTTGTGATATTTTATCAGAACAACCTGTATTTTTAAAAAAAGTGAAAATCCGATTTGCAGAGATATTAGGAAAAAAATTCTCTAAATCAATTTGGAAAATTGCTTCTTTCCCACAATGATCCTTAACCATATTAAATAGACTTTTGTCAATAACGCCGCCACAAATATTATCACTAAATCTTGCGTGACTTTTTAAATATTTATTAAGGTGTTTTAATATTATTTTATACTCGCCAACGGGGTAATTGAGTATCCTAAACTCCATCTTGTTTTTTTTAAGAATTTTTTTCTCTTTAATAATTCTACTTTTAAATAAAATGAGGTTTTGTAATTTTGTTTCAGTTGCTCTGAGAGGTTTTAATAAATATTTTATATTAAAGAGGTTTAGATGTAAGGGGATTTTAGATAGAACTTTTTTATGCATCAATCATTTTAAGTTTATCTTTTTCGTAATCTTTAAGAATTGAATTCAATTCAACGAGAATATCTTTAAAATCTTTATCGGTTTTATTTTCTTTTGGTAAACCTTGAAATGTAAAAAATTGTGACAATGACATATTAAATCTATTACTAAATGCATGAAGAAATGTAATAGAAGGTTCACGTTTCCCCTGTTCGTACATAGACAGTAATGGAGCAGGAATACCTAATTCATTAGCTAAAATTTTCTGTTTTACACCACTATATACTCTTATTAACTTTATCCTTGTACCCAATTCAGAGATTAAACTCATATAAACCACACGGTTATTAAATTCAGAAAAAAAATGCTTTTAATTTATTTGAACAACTGAATTATTGATGAGATCTTTACGATAATTTCAAGAATTGTATTATACAATCTTAATCTATCGTGTACTTTTTCATCACTAAGTATCTTATCAATTTTTTTGATAAGATTTAGAGTGAAAACCCTCAATCTTTCAGGTGTTCCTCGTGCTCGAGAGATTTTACTAAGGGTACTTTTCAGTAATCTTAGATTATTCAAATCTTTCGAGGTGATATTCTTTCGAATCATTTGGAACCTCTTTCTTTGAACGTTTGTAAATTATTTAATTAAAAGCCCAGGAAAATTTTAATCCTGGTAGATAAACCATATCCATATAAGATAAAGCATCTACATAAAGCTAAATGGAAAGTGTTTATCAATGTAAGAATTACATCAACCGCTAAATGTCATTCATTAAAATAACCTTTAACTTAACATCCACTATGCCCATTTACTTTTAGTATCCTGGTTACTACGGCAATTTGAGTAAGAATCATCTTAAAAAAAGATGAATAGAGGTCAGCCATAAAGAATATCACTATTTCAAAGAACCCAATAATAATTGGTAGGCCAAAATTAGGAATAAATTATATTATTTGCAAATTAATTAACAATATGTTAATTAATTTTTTAAGATGAAATCTAAGAAAGGAATTTTGTCAGAGTTTATGATTCTTTTATCTGCCTATTTTGTAATTCGTACCCTCTTTTCCATCCTGCAAAACAACCCCAAGCTCTTTTAATCTATCGCGAATAGAATCCGAAAGCTGGTAGTTTTTATTTTGCTTTGCTTCAGTTCTAAGTTTAATTAGCAACTCAACTAGTTCGCCAACAAGTTTATCATCGCTTGCAGTTTCGGTTTTGTTAAAATCTACTATTTCCAAAACATTTTCTGCAGTTTTGGATAGAAATGTTTTTACATCATTATAAAAATTAACATCAATATTTTCATTAGCAACAAACACACGATTGACATCTTTTACAAAATCAAAAATCACCGCAACAGCCTGCGATGTATTAAGATCCTCATCCATCGCTTCTTCAAATCGCTGATAGAAAGATTTGAAATCAAACTCGGGATTTACATTAGAAGAATTATTTTTCTTTATCTCATCATTAACTTTATCAACAAGATTGGTAATCTTCTCTAAGCCTTTTTCTGCTCCGGTTAAAAGTTCATCTGTAAAGTTTAAAGGACCGCGGTAATAAGCCTGTGCAAAAAACATTCTTATTGCTTCAGCAGAATATCTTTTTAAAACATCTCTTGCTGTAAAAAAGTTACCAAGCGATTTGGACATTTTTTCTTCGTTGATATTCAGGAATCCAAAATGCAGCCAGTAATTAACAAAAGGTTTTCCATTTGCAGCTTCACTTTGTGCAATTTCATTTTCATGATGCGGAAATATTAAATCATTGCCGCCAGCGTGAATATCAAAAGTCTCACCAAGATGTTTGCAGCTCATTGCAGAGCACTCAATATGCCAGCCGGGACGACCTTTGCCCCAAGGACTTTCCCAATAAGGCTCGCCTTCTTTTGCTTTTTTCCACAGCGCAAAATCCAAGGGATGAATTTTCTCTTCGTTTATTTCTATCCTTGCGCCGGATTCAAGTTCATCGGTATTTTTTCCGCTAAGTTTACCGTATCCTTTAAACTTTGCGACGTTATAAAAAACATTCCCATCTTTGTTGTAAGCAATATGTTTCTTCTCAAGAGATTTTATCATCTCGATTATTTCATTCATATGCTCGGTAGCTTTAGGATAAACATCAGCTTTCTTGATTTTTAGTTTGGCTATATCATCAAAAAATGAATTGATATAACCATTGCTAACATCGCTTGCACTTCTTTTCTCCTCGTTAGATTTTTTTATGATCTTATCATCAACATCAGTTATATTCATAACAAATTTTACTTTGTATCCTTTGTACTCTAAGTATCTACGAACAATATCCGCCATAACAAATGAGCGCGCATTACCGATATGAAAATAATCGTAAACGGTTGGTCCACACATATAAATTTTAACTTCATTCGGATCAATTGGAATAAATTCTTCAATTTTTTTAGAAAGTGTATTATAAAGTTTTAACATAATTATTAATGATTGTTTGAGATTGTTGGTGCAAATATAAAGAAGAATAAAGGTCATTGCGAGAATTTATTACAAGCAATATAATTGTCACACTGAGCCTGTCGAAGTGTGACGCAATATTAAAATGTCAGTCTTCGACAAGCTCAGACTGACATACTATTTCTTAAGAAATTAATAGATTGCTTCGCTCGCAGACTCGCTCGCAATGACATACTTATGTGCGAAGCTTTTCTAAAAGTAATCTAAAATCCTCCGGCAACTCAGAATCAAATCTTACAAGCTTATTTGTGTGAGGATGAATGAAGCCCAATGTTTTTGCGTGTAAAGCTTGCCTTGGCATTAATTCTAATAGATTTAGTATTCTGCTTTTTAGTTTTGGTGATTCAAATCCTGAATGAATCTTATTTCCGCCATAAGTTGGATCACCGAAGATTGGCTTTCCAATTCCTGAAAAGTGAACTCTTATCTGATGTGTTCTACCGGTTTTTAAATTAATTTTTAAGTAAGATGTAAATTCAAATTCCTCAATCACTTTATAAAAAGTAATTGCATCTTTTCCTTCTTTATCACTAATTGTAAACTTTTTCCTATCACTTTTACTGCGAGCAATTTTTGTATTTATCACACCTTCTTTTTCAGAAAACTTTCCCCAGCATATTGCATGATATTCCCGCTCGATAGAATGCTTTGAAAATTGCGCAGCTAACTTTGCGTGAGTGTAATCATCTTTAGCCACAACCAATAATCCGCTTGTATCCTTATCGATGCGATGCACAATTCCCGGTCTTCCAACTTCGTTTACAGAGCTTAAAGATTTTGTATGATGAAGTAAAGCGTTAACAAGTGTTCCTGTATAATTTGCATAAGCTGGATGAGCAACCATTCCAGCAGGCTTATTTACGATAAGGAAATAATCGTCTTCATAAATTATATCAAGTGGAATTTCTTCTGCTTCAATATCTTCGGGTCGAGGTGAGATGAGCTGAATCGCTTCAACTTTATCAAATGGTTTAACATTATAATTTGATTTAACAATAATGCCATTAACTTTTACAAGCCCGGATTCAATAGCCTTTTGTACTTTAGATCGTGTAGTATTTTCGATGTGATGAGTTAGAAATGTATCTATGCGTTCTTTTCTTTTTCCTTCAGGAACATCAATCAGAAATTTCTTTTCGGTTATCAGATTGCTCATTTTGTAATTTCTCTGAAATCACTTCAGTATTTTTTTCAGATTTATTTTCTTGTATTGTGTCAACCTCAAGAATTGTAGAAATATTACCAGAGGAAGATCCAACAAATTTTATGTCTTTTTCTAATTCATCCTGCTCTTGATGTTTTTTATAAAAGATAAGAAGCATTAAAACACCAATTGTTACTGCGGCATCAGCAACATTAAACACAGGCCAGCGATCGTAGCTTTTTCCAAATAAAGTAAAATCAAAAAAATCTACATCAAAAAAATCTACTACTCTACCGTAAAATACTGATGCATAGCCATAAATTAATCCATAGAACATTCGATCAATCAGATTGCCAACAGCACCGCCAAGAATCATTGCTATCGCAATTCTTAAGCTCCAACTTCTATTTCTGATAACATATAAATAAAAAATTAATCCGATACTGGCTATCAGGGAAAAAATCGAAATGATAAGTTTAAAATTAAGTCCGGGATCATATCCAAAAGCCATTCCGGGATTTTCAACAAAAGTTATTCTAAAAAAGTTGCCGGTAACAGGAATCATTTGACCAAGATACATTCCATCGAAATTGATATTTAAAAAAGGCAAAGAAAATCCCTTAACAAAAAATTTCGAAACCTGATCAATTATTACCACACCAAGAGACCAATACAACGCTTTCAACTGCCAAAACTCCTTAAGATTAACTAAAACATTAATAAATTTTATGTGAGATATTAAGCAAGAATGATTTTATTTAACATCAACCACACAACTTCAAGTTGATGTTATAAAAAGCAACTGTAGTAAAACTAAAAATTGCTGTTAACTATTTTTTCTCCTGCTTTTGTTTCATTGGTAAACATAACTGGCTGTGAGGCACTGCTTCTAATCTTGCTTTAGGAATAAGCGGACAAGTTGGACACAGATGATGTGGTTCTTCAATACACTCAACACAAATTCCATAGGTCCCGCTATCAATTCTCTTTAAAGCATCTTCAAGATATCCTAAAAACTTATTTTCTCTCTGTGCGTAAAGAAAAGTTTTTTCCCTTTCCATAGCATCAGTCCCCTGCTCAGCCATATGAAGAGAGTATGGAGAATTTTCATTTATATATTCACCAGTTGTAGGATCAAGCATTTGCTCTTTTAAATTTTGAAGTTGTTCGAGTATTTCATCTCTTTTTTGCAGAATGATTTCTCTGAAATTATCAAGTTCCTTTTTACCATAACCTTTAATTTTCTTTAAAGCAGCAGCCCTGTTGGCAGCAACCATCTCCGGTGTAATAGTTTCTTCTGCTTTTTTCTTTGGACGAATTGTCTTAACTACCTTTTTATAAATTGTTTTTCTTACAGGCTCTGCTTTTTTAACAATAGTTTTCTTTACTGTAACCTTAGATTTAGGCAATATTTTGATTTTACTTTTTGTTACTTTTTTTGCAGTTGGTTTTTTAACTTCTTTTTTCTTCACAGGTTCCTTCTTTACATTTTTCTTGGGTACAATTTTTTTTATCGTTTTTTTCTTTTTTACTTCTTTTTTTACACTGGACTTTCCAGCTTTTGCAGAAGTTTTTTTTATGTTTTTCTTTACAGTTTTTTTCTTAGCCATTTTTTGGCCCTCCTCTAATTAAGGTTTAACCTTTTCTATATTTATTAAACATTCAAACTCTCCGATTTTCCATTCCTGAGAAAAACCTTTTTCTGATTTATTCTTATGAGAAAGTTTTTCAGCAAGTGTTTCGGTCGAAATATATTGATTAAAATTGTTAATAGCTTCAACTAATTTTTTAGAGCCGGTAAAATTAATAAATATTTTATCAGTTACATCAAAACCGGCATCTTTTCTCATGTTCTGAATTCTGTTTACAAATTCCCGGGCTAAACCTTCCTCAATAAGTGATTCATCAAGCTCAGTATCAATTGCTACAGTAATTCCGGCTTCAGCCTCAACTACCCATCCAGTTATTTCCGAACTAATTATCTCAACATCATCCTTTGTAATAGTTAAATCTTCGCCATCAATATTCAAAACAATATCATTTCCTTTTTCGATTTTAGCAATCTCTTCTTTAGAGAAATTTTTAATTAACTCTGCAACTGTTTTAACTTTCTTCCCAAATTTAGGTCCGATTGATTTGAAGTTAGCTTTAGCAGATTTACTAACAATCTCAGAATCATCAGTTA
>JAVHOU010000204.1:0-9816 GCA_036170275.1 Ignavibacteriaceae bacterium | reverse complement strand
CATCCATCTTAACTCCCTCAAGTTGATCGCCGCGCAATGGAGGCATTGATGAACCGCCGGGAATGACACAAAGAATTTTTTTATTTCCAATAACTCCGCCAGCGTAATTATAAATTATATCTGTAAGTAAAGTACCGGAAGGAAGTTCATAAACTCCAGGCTTGTTAACATGCCCGCTAACTCCAAATAAAATTGTTCCCGGATGTTTTGGTTCACCGATTTTAGAGAACCATTCCCAGCCTTTATTAATAATTGGAGGAATATTGGTAATAGTTTCAACATTGTTAATTGTAGTTGGACAACCCCATAATCCATTTTGTGCAGGAAATGGCGGTTTAACTCTTGGATATCCTCTCTGTCCTTCCAAGGAATTCATTAGAGAAGATTCTTCGCCGCAAATGTAAGCACCAGCACCTTTATGAATATAAATGTTGCAGAAAAATTCTGTTCCGAATTTTTCTTTCATCGCTTCTCCAACATAGCCTGCGGCATAAGCATCGTCTAAAGCTTTTTGCATAAGCTTAATCCACTTATGATATTCACCTCGGATATAAATGTATGCAGTCTTTGCACCAATTGCATAACAGGTAATTAAAATACCTTCAATCAATTGTTGTGGATTATGTTCAAATATTTGTCTGTCTTTAAAAGAGCCCGGTTCAGACTCATCACCATTAACACAAAGATATTTTGGTTTGTCTGTCGTCTTCGGCATAAAGCTCCACTTCAATCCAGCATAGAAAGCAGCACCGCCTCTTCCGCGTAAACCTGATTTTTTAACCTGATCAATTATTTCATCGGATGATTGTGAGAAAGCTTTTTTAGCAGCAGTAAATCCACCATTCTGAATATAAACATCAAGAATGTGAATATCTTTTATATCTGGTAATACAATTTTTTCCATCAATTTTATTTCGATAAAGAATTGATAATTTCTTCTACTTTTTCTTTGGTAAGATTTTCATAATAATCTTCATTAACAGCTAACATTGGTGCAGTACCGCAGCTTCCCATACATTCAACTTCTTCGAGAGAAAAATTTCCATCCTCAGTAACACCCATATTATCAACACCAAGTTTTTCTTTTACTTGATTCCAAATTTCATATCCACCGCGAAGCATACAGGAAACATTTGTACAAACCTGAATATGATTTTTTCCCATCGGTTTTTGATAGTACATAGTATAAAATGTTACAACACCAAGTACTTCTTCAGAAGTCATTTCCAAAATTGATGCAACTTCTTTTATCACTTCATTAGAGATGTATCCGTTTTGTTCTTGCGCAATATAAAGCGTTGCCATAACAGCAGGTTTTTTTAAAGGATATTTTTGTATCTCTTTATTTATACGTTCGATATTTTCGGGAGTAAATCTAAAATCCATAGCATGAGTTCAAGTTTAAGTTCAAGTTATTAATTTAAAAAAATATTATAAATAAAGGATAAAATCACACTCATAATATAAGTCCAAGTTTAGGTTCTCAGCCATAGGCTGATCCGCCTTTTGCGGAAAGTTCAAGTAATAAATATTTAATGTCAAACTTTGTAGTCTTCATTATTTTCATAAACTCTATCTGAATTACTTTTTATAAGTCCGATCAACATTGATACAATTTCAAAAAGTAAATCTTTTCCTTTAGTATTCTCATCAATAGTAATTCGATTTCTTCTCAATAAAACATCTAAGCAAGCAGCACTTTCAACAGCAGAACCACGAGCGATATCGTAATAACGATTTTTATCTTTACTTGTAAATTTTCCGGTACCTTAAGCTATGTTTAATGGTATTGATGTTGAACTCCTATCTATTTGGTCATAAACATTTAATCTATCTTTAAATCGTGATAGAAGACTTTCAACAAACTCCACAAATTCTAAAGAGCGATTATAAACTATCAATTTTTCGTGACTAAACTTCTTTTCCATGTAATCCTCTCCTAATCAATGATTTCCATAACTTGAACTTGAACCTGAACTTAAACTCATTTATCTGCCTCGCCCATTACCGGATCGATACTTCCTATGATTGCAACAATATCAGAAATCATGCGCCCTTTAACCAAGTGCGGCAATGATTGAATATGAATAAACGAAGGCGAGCGGATTTTACATTTCCAGGGATGCCCTTCCCCTTTGCTGACAAGATAAAAACCAAGTTCGCCTTTAGAGCCTTCGATAGCGTGATAAACTTCGCCAACCGGCGGATTGATTCCAAAATTTACAATCATAAAATCATGAATCAACTCTTCCATTTTTGAATAAACTTCTACTTTTTGTGGAAGAACAGATTTTGGAAGATTTGCTTTAATTTCGCCTTGTGGCATCAACTGTAAAACTTGTCTAATTATCTTTGCGCTTTCTCTTACTTCATCAGCACGAACAAAATAACGAGCTAAACAATCACCTTCTGTAAAAGTTGGAATTTTAAAATCAACTTTATCATATTGTAAATATGGAGTTGCTCTTCTCAAATCAAACTCAACTCCGCTTGCGCGAAGATTTGGACCTGTATATCCATAACTTAAAGCATCTTCTTTAGAGATAACTCCAATTCCATCAAGTCTTTCAATGAAAATTCTATTTGTATTTAGTAATCGCTCGCACTCAGCTAAGTTACCATCAAGCTGATCTACAAACCATTTTGCTTTTGCAAGTGCTTCAGGTTGAGCATCATTTGCAACACCACCGATACGAGTGTAGCTGTTTGTAAATCTTGCGCCGCAAAGAATATCCCAGATATCAAGAATTTTTTCTCGCTCCCTAAAAGTCCAAAGAAGAACAGTAAGAGCACCAACATCCATTGCAAAAGAACCAATCGCAACTAAGTGAGAGGCAATTCTTGCAAGTTCAGCAATCATCATTCTAATATATTGCGCACGAACAGGAACTTCTATCCCAGCTAATTTTTCTACCGCAAGCACCCAGGCAACATTGTTTGCCATTGGTGAGATGTAATCCAACCTGTCGGTGTGAGGAATAAATTCATAGTAACTCATGTTCTCTGCCATCTTCTCGTAACCGCGATGCAGATAACCAACATCAGGAACACAGCCAATAACAGTTTCACCATCAAGTCTTAGAAGCAATCTTAAAACACCGTGAGTAGCAGGATGCTGTGGACCCATATTCAAAATCATCTCATTTTCAAGAGCATCTTCAACAGTGATATCAGTATCTTCTAACAGCTTCTGTAATATCTTTGGATGAACGTCGTCTTTTGTTAATCTATCCATAAACTTTTATTTCTTTGGTAATGGTAATGATCCGGGGATGCCAAGAAGCGGGAACTCTTTTCTTAAAGGATAATATTCAAACTCTTCAGGCATATAAATTCTTCGCAGATCAGGATGATTGTTAAATTTTATTCCATACATATCGTACGTTTCTCTTTCCTGCCAGTTAGATGTTTTCCAAACTGAGGAAACAGTATCAATTGCACAATCACTTTCATCAACATCTGCTTTTAACACTAAGCGAAAATTATGTTTTAAAGAAAAGATATGATAAACAACTGTAAATCTATTTTTACGTTTTGCCCAATCGACTGCAGTTACATCTTCACAAAGTAAAAATTCTAATTCAGAATCTTCTCTAAGAAATTTGCAGATTGGATTCACAAACTTTTTATTAAACTTTACATTGAATTCATTTCTGAATTCAGAAAAATCAAGTTCAGCTTGAGGAAAATTATCTTTTAATTTTTGCGAGATTAATTCTTTTAATTCCATAATCAATTATTCTGGATTACATTCAATTCAGGAAGTTTTAAATTTTGAAAATCTCTTGCACGCGTTCTTCCTATTTTATCCTGGATCTGAATTAACGCGTTTAAAAGATTATCAGGACGAGGAGGACAGCCACCAACATAAATATCCA
The DNA here is from genome assembly GCA_036170275.1 of Ignavibacteriaceae bacterium. GTDB lineage: Bacteria > Bacteroidota > Ignavibacteria > Ignavibacteriales > Ignavibacteriaceae > IGN3. Next base: position 5,938 of record JAVHOU010000204.1, on the reverse strand, counting down.
CAGGTAGAAATTGATCAATCCCCTGCACAACAGAATAAGAACGATACATTCCGCCAGAAGAAGTGCAAGCTCCCATTGCAATAACCCATTTAGGATCCGGCATTTGATCATAAATCTTTTTTACAACGTGAGACATTTTATAAGTTACTGTTCCGGCAACAATCATCAAATCACATTGGCGTGGAGTAAATCTCATAACCTCAGAGCCAAATCTCGCAATATCATATTTTGGATCAGCAGCAGCCATCATTTCAATTGCACAGCATGAAATTCCCATAGGCATAGGATAAACAGAATTTTTTCTTGCCCAAGCGACAACTGCATCAAGTTTAGTAACGAAAAAACCATCCCCCCTTAATTTTGCTTCTAATCCCATTTGAATCCGCCTTTTTTAAAAACATATAAATATCCAAGCTCAAGTACAATTAAAAACATTAACATAGAATAGAAGACAGAAATTCCAACTTCAGCAAATAATCTTTTAAACTGGATTGCCCATGGATAAATAAAAATTACTTCTAAATCAAAAATTATAAAGAGCATAGCTACAAGATAATATTTAATAGAAATTCTTTCCTGTGTAGTGCCAACCGGTTTCATCCCGCTTTCATAAGTTGACAGTTTTTCGCTGTTTGGTCTTTGAGGTCCAAATATCACTGAAGAAAAAACCATTGCAATGGCAATAAAAACGCCAATTGCAAGCACAATAAAAATCGGTATGTAAGTTTCAATCATCTTTTTTTACGAAAAAATTGTGGGCAAAGTTATCCAAAATATGGCTGATTGTCAATTTAAACAGATCCCATTTTATTTGGTTTTATTTACGTTTATAACTTACTAATAAGACTTTAGATATTTAGTAAATTGTTATTAGAAGCATTATAATTGTTAAAAGATTTTGAACAAAAGTATATGAGTATTTTTTGAAAACCCTTATTAGAAAATCTTTACCCTCCGGTTTCTGCTTTAGATTATTTTTAATAATAGTTCTTTCATTTAGCTGTAATTTTATTCATTCGCAAACCAGAGTTGATAGTCTTGAATACTTAGGGCGATTTGTTAACGCTAATTTATTTAACACACGTTTTGATAAACAATTAAACACATTTTACTTGAATTCTCAGTTTCAATTAATAAAAAAAATCGATGACCTAACAATTAGAATAAACGAAAATTTTGGATCTACATATATCAGGAACGTAGACAAGAATACACGAGATGAACAGCACTTAAATATCAATGGTAAATATTCATATTCTAAAAATATTTTTCTTGGTATTTTAGCCAGCAGTTCTGTCCTCTCTGATAATCGCTCAATGGGAATAAACGAATCTTCAGTTAATTATGCCACACTTTTTAGTGAATTAAGACCAATTGAAAATTTAGGAGTAAATCCTTTTGCAGGATATTCAAACAACCGTCAGATTGGTTTAGCTGATAATGGCTTTGTCTATGGAGTGGAAGGGTTACTAGAGGATTTGATTATATCGGATCTGGAAATAAATTCAAAACTAAGATTTCGAAATGAAGATATTCTTCCAAGAAGAAATCTTATAAGATATTATTATTTATCCGTTTCAAATAATTTTGATCGTAGTGTCTCTAATAATATCAAAACTTATTTTTCACAGAGCCGCAAGGATTTTTATTTTAATGCTGACTCGATAACATCTTTACAATTTAATATCAATAAAAATATTCAAAGCAGAACTGAGACTGAATATAAAATACAGGATATGCTATCCTATGACCAGTTTCTTGATATTTTTTCTCTCGATCTTAGTGGAATAATAAATTGGAGAACAATTGATCGAGATACAAGATACAGAGCATCCAATTTAACTTCTTCATCATTATATGATACAAAAATTGATGAGTTGAAATTAGAAGTTGACGCCATCACCAAATACACATCAAAAACTTTTAATGCTGTATTTAAAATGAATTATCATGAACGTGATGAAAAAAATGTTGCTAAAAGATTTGAAGGGATGAGTGAAAACACATTTGAACAAAGATCAGAAACAGAAGCGCAGAAGAATAATAATTCAACACGCGCTACATTATCTTTATCCGGTAACATCAAACTATCATCAAATGATAACATTTTATTCAGTTTATATCAGAGTAAACTTAAGTATGATACTCCAAGTCTTCTAAATGATGATGATCGTGATGAACTGCTTTCCATAATAGGATTGAGTTTTTTCACCAAACTAAATCCTTATTTCGTCGCGTTTATTAATGCTGAGGGAACCTATGCACATACAGTTTACCTTTTTGCCAGTAAAAGTTCTAATAATAATCAAAACAGAATTATAAAGCTAAAAGCAGGCGGCGATTATACCGGCTCAATTATTAAATCAAACAACAGCCTTGAGGTATCCGCAAATTATACAGTTTACGATTTTGAAGAAATCACTACAAATTATAAAAGTTATTCGTTCCGGCAATTTACAACTGTGGATTCAACAACAATTTTTATAAACAAGAAAGTATCGTTTTTTAATTATGCTTATTTAAAGCTTTCGGAAATAGGAGATTTTAAATGGAATAATTTTTCAGCAAGACCCACAAGATATCTGCAAGAAATATATTTAGAACCAAGATTAGTATTGAATATCAGCAATTCTTTTGTATCTGCGGGTTTTAGATTATTTCTATTGGACACATATAATTATGAAAAACAAAACCGAATTCTTCAATCGGAATATTTAAGCATCGGACCAATTGCTATGATTGATTTACTACTCTGGAAAAAGTTTAATCTGATTTTGAGAGGATACTATGAATTTATTTCTAACACAAATTATCCGGACAAAGAACAGGCAAACCTTACAATTCAAATCAATTGGAAATTTTAATCTAAACAGATATATTCACATCAATAAATAAAAAACAAAAACGCATTGGCTCAAGCAAATTATTATTTAGAGATAGAAAGCACTCCAAATAACCTTATCACTGTTGAGGAGTTTGTTAACTACTTTGCTGTTGATCTAGGATTAGATGAAGAAAAAATCAACGGATTACTTCTTTCTGTAACCGAAGCTACAACAAATGCTATAATTCACGGTAATAAGAATAATAGTTTAAAGTTGGTTAGAATTTATGTTAATGTTGAGAACTCAACTCTAATAATTAAAATAAAAGATGAGGGCAACGGATTTGATCCCTCAATCGTTCCAGATCCAACTAATCCTGAAAATCTTCTTAAAGATTCCGGACGCGGATTATACTTGATGAAAGTCTATATGGATGAGATAAGTATAAACGTTACGCCTCAGGGAACAGAAACAATTCTAAAACTTAAAATCTAAACTCTTCATTTCAATCCTTTGCATCTACTTTAAGTCTTATCTATTTTTGTTGAAGAAATATTAATCATTTTTTAATAGGAGAGAAAAATGGCACGCAAAAAAATTTCCCTAATCGGCGGTGGACAAATTGGTGGTGTTCTCGCTCAGCTAATTGCTCAAAGACAATTAGGTGATGTAGTATTGTTCGATATAGTTCCGGATCTTCCTCAAGGTAAAACTCTTGATATTGCCGAAGCTGCAAGAGTTGATGGATTTGATTCATCTGTAAAAGGCAGTAATGATTATAAAGATATTGAAGGATCTGATCTTATAATTATCACTGCAGGTCTACCTCGTAAACCCGGGATGAGCCGCGATGATCTGCTTGTTACAAATGCAAAGATAATGCAATCAGTTGCAGAGAATGTTAAAAAGTTTGCACCAAATGCGATTGTTATAATCATATCAAATCCATTAGATGCAATGGTTACGCTTTTTAAAAAGATTACAGGATTTCCGGAAAACAGAGTTATGGGACAAGCAGGAGTTTTAGATTCGTCGCGCTTCTCAACCTTTATTGCGTGGGAACTTGGTGTTTCCGTTAAAGATGTTAACGCAATGGTAATGGGCGGACACGGTGATACAATGGTTCCGATTGTACGTTACGCAAATGTAAACGGAATTCCTGCTATGGAATTGCTTGAGAAAAAATATAATGATAAAACAAAAGCTGCCGAAGTTATGAAAGCATTAGTTGATAGAACAAAAGCTGCTGGTGGTGAAGTTGTAAAATTATTAAAAACCGGATCAGCATTTTATTCGCCTGCTTCCTCTGCTATTGCAATGGCAGAAGCAATTATTTTTGACGAAAAACGAGTTCTTCCTGTTTGTGCTTTGTTAAAAGGTGAATTTGGAATTAGTGGTTATTACGTTGGTGTTCCTGCTGTGCTTGGTGCAAACGGTGTTGAAAAAATTGTAGAGTTTGAATTAAATGCAGAAGAAAAAGCTTTGCTTGATAACTCGGCAAAAGCAGTTAAAGATTTAGTGGCAGATATGGAAAGATTAGGATTTTAAATTCCTTTTTTATTTTATTCCAAAGGCGATTCGGAAGAGTCGCCTTTTTTAGGACTTTACATTAACTGCACTTGCCCATCAAAAATCTTTTTTTCTTGCAACTATCATTTATTATTAAGAATTTTACTTTAGTTAAATCGGAGTATGGCTCAAATGAGAGTTCAAGTTCGGTTTTTCACATTCCTCCTAATCCAGATTTTATTTTTGTCCAATCAGACATTTTCCCAATCGTATAACCCAAAGGGAAATATTCGTTTTAATCATCTCACAAAAGAAGATGGATTATCAGATAGTTTCGATTGGTGTATTCTGCAAGATAGCAAAGGGTTTATATGGATTGGTACTTCAGATGGATTGGATAGATATGATGGCAGAAGCTTTAAGTTATTTAAATATTCTCCTGATGATGTTAACAGTTTGGGTGCAAATACAATCAGAGCTTTGTATGAAGATAAATCAGGGATAATTGTGGGAGATAATGGTGGTGGAGCTTTCCGCCTATCAAATACCGGTGGATTAGAGGAACTAAACCAGGTTTATTCAAACCTGCTCACAACAGGCTCAGAATTATATTCTGTTAGGGACATCTCTCCCGATGGTAATTTATTAGTAGGTTCCGGTCGAATTGGTATAACGGGTCAAGATGAAGGATATTTATTATCTTTAAGTGGTTCAACTTCTGTCGATGGATCGCAAACTATCCCCGGCAGTTTTACTTTAAATCAGAACTATCCAAATCCATTTAATCCCATAACAATGATTCGTTATACGATACCAAAACTCACAAACGTTCAAATAAAAATACACAACTCATTAGGAAAGCTTGTACGCATATTGCTGGACGAAGAGAAACCCGCGGGTAATTATACAGTCACTTGGGATGGAAAAGATAATCATGAATCGGTTGTTGCAAGTGGCGTTTATTTTTACCGTCTCGAAGCGACCGGAAAAACAAATTGGTAATAAACTAAAAAATTCATATTTTTAAAATAAACTTAATAAAGGAGAATTATGATACATCATTATTTCAAACAAGAAGTAAATATCACGGGAAGGGTAATTTTAATTCTTTTCTTTGGCTATTTATTAGCCTTCTCAAACGGTTATGCACAAATTCCACAGACAATGAGTTACCAGGGAGTATTAACCGACGCCAATGGCAACGCGGTGCCAGATGGCAATTATAATATCACCTTTAAGCTCTATGATGTCTCTAACGCTGGCAATTTATTGTGGTCTGAAGCGCAATCAGTTAGCGTCAGCAAGGGGATTTTCAACGTGATTATGGGAACGATCCAACCGCTGAACCTTGCCTTTGACCGGCAATACTGGCTGGGAATTACCATTGGCGGAGGCGCCGAGCTCTCGCCGCGCATCCAGCTTACCGCTTCGCCGTACAGCCTGAATGCACAATCGGTCGCTGATGGTACCGTGACGAGCGGCAAAATCGCCAGCGGCCAGGTGGTGAAGAGTTTGAACTCGCTGAGAGATGACGTGGTCCTTGCTGCGGGTAACAACGTGAGCATCACCCCGTTGGGCAACACGTTAACCATTGCCGCAACTCC